>JAIDFD010000120.1 GCA_029054485.1 Clostridia bacterium
TTTTCATATAATGAAATATGAGGCGAGGGGGAAAACCTTCGCCCATAAACTAATGAATAAGGAAATGAATACAAATGTGTAATAATTGTAATAATTGTTGCGGTTGGGTTGGTCTTTTAAACCTTTTTACTAACCGTTCGGGGTGCGGCTGTAATTCCTGCAACAACGGCAGAAGCGGTAATAACTGGGGTAACAATTCCTGTGGCTGTAATTCCTGCAACAGCAGAAATAATAACGGCAGAAGCGGTAACAACTGGAACGGCAACAACGGTTGCGGTTGCGGCTGTAACGGAAATACCGAGCTTTTCAGCATAACCAGGAACGTTTCCAGTACATGCAACACTTGCAACGGTTGCGGCTGTTTTGATGCTTACTATGCTTCGCAATACGGTCTCTGCAATTCCTGCAACTCGTGTAACTCGTGCAATAACTGCAATTCCTGCGGCAGTTCGCGTAGCGGAAGCTCGTCTTGCGGTTGCAATTCGTGTAATTCCTGCAATTCCTGCAACAACTGCAATTCCTGCGGTTGCAATAATTAACTGCAAAAAAAGGGTATCCTTTTTCGGATACCCTTAATTTTTTTTAAATTGCAAAAAATAGTTATATGCACAAGGTAATCGGCACTTTCAAATTTTTTGCGGATAAGCGTTTTTCGACCATTGCGGGTACGCTCGTATATTTTTTAATAATGAGTATTGCGCCGTTCACGCTTTGGCTAACTTTGGTTTGCGGCAACGTGGATATTGAAAAATTTTTATCCCACGAGCTTTTTGAAAGCGTAAGTCCGTTTTTGCGCACTTTGAAATCTTCCGCCGAGGGCGCGGCAAGCGGTGCGGGGATTATCCTTTTGGCAACAACTCTTTACTCGTCAACCAATTTTTTTTACCACCTGCGGCGCAGCGGTGAAATTATTTACGATTCGCCCGCGGTCAAGGGCGGACTTAGGTTAAGGCTTGCCTCGTTAGTGCTGATTTTCGCGGCTATTTTGCTGATAGCGTTAATAGCGGGAATGTCCGTTGTGGGCAACTGGTTTTTGGACAATTATTTGCCATATTACGTTTCGGACGCGATTTCTTACATCTTTATAACGGCAACCGCCTTTGCCGTGGCTTTGGTTCTAAATATTTTTGCTTGCCCGTACAGACTGAAAGCAGGGGAGGCAGTGGCGGGAAGTCTTTTGACAACTTTGCTGTGGTTGCTTTTTCTTGTGGGGTTTGGGATTTATCTGCATTACGCCAACCCCGAAAGACTTTACGGCAAAATCGCTTCGATAATAATTTTCCTTTTATGGTGTTATGTTATGATGGTCGGCTTTGTCGTCGGCGTGATTTATAACGGAATGTTTAAAAGCCGCCGTGTTATGAAAAAACTGTTTTAAAAAACTCCGCTTGAAAAAGCGGAGTTGATTTTTTTTTGAATTAATACTCTATCATACAAGCGCAAGCCAGAGCGCCGGGGC
>JAIDFD010000121.1 GCA_029054485.1 Clostridia bacterium
CGTCTACTATTACTTGCGCGAACATCTCACAATATTTTTTCGCTGCGGTCTTTTAAAAAAGCCGCAGCGAGCAATTAATCTTTTGTATACTTGATTTTGCCTTCGGCTATTTCCTTGCAGGCTACCGAAATTTCTTTTAAATACTCATCGGGGTCGCCGTGCGCCGCGTGGTGTTCGAGTATCTGTCTTGCACGCTTTGCCGCAACTACGCACAGGCAATAGCGCGAAGCCGCCTGTCCGTCCGTGCCCAACTGTTCAATCAAAAGATCTACGGAAGGTTGATTTATCATTTTATATCTCCTTTTTTGTTTGCGATAATTTTCAATATTTCTTCGACCGCTCTTTCGAGGTCGTCGTTTACTACCGTGTAATCGTAGCTGTCTTTTTTGGAAATTTCGTACTGCATACGGCTTATCCGCCTTGCAATCGTTTGCTCGTTTTCCGAGCCGCGTTTTAAAAGCCGTGCTTTAAGTTCTTCTTCGCTTGGCGGAAGTATCATAATAAGCAACGCTTTGGGATTGGACTTTTTAACCTGCAACGCGCCGTCCACCTCTATCTCCAAAACAACGTCTGTTTTTTCAAGCTGTTTTTCAACGAAGTCCCTGGGCGTGCCGTAATAATTTTCAAAGTGGTTGCTGTACTCCAAAAAGCCGCCGCAGTCTATCTTTTGTTCAAACTGCTCTTTTGAAATGAAAAAGTACGACTCTCCCTCCCTTTCGCCCGCGCGGGGCAAACGGGTGGTGCAGGATACGCTCAGCGCAAAACCGCCCTTTTGTAAAAGTTTTTTTACTATCGTTCCCTTGCCGACCCCCGAAGGACCGGACAAGACTATAAGCAGATTTTTCATAATGTTTTCAATAAAAGTAATTCACCAAAAAACGCAGAGATACGAGCAAGACCGATTTGTCATTTCGCCCGAGCGTAGCGACGGTTTGCGTACCTTAATTTAAAAAATTATTTACTATGGCGCAAAGCGTAGCCGAGAAATCTTTATTTAATTTCCCCGCCTTTTTATTCCACATTTTGTACCTGTTCACGCACCTTTTCAATCTCATTCTTCAGCGCAAGTCCCAGTCTTGTTATTTCCAAATCGTTTGATTTTGAACATATGGTGTTTGCTTCGCGGTTAAACTCCTGAACGAGAAAATCCAGCTTTCTTCCGACAAGCTCCTGCTTGCATATTTCACGGAACTGGGATATGTGCGAGTGAAGGCGGGTAAGCTCTTCGTCTATGTTGGCTTTGTCCGCAAAGAGCGCCGCTTCTGTAAGAAGTCTTGCCTCGTCCACTTCAACGCCCTCTAAAATCTTCTTTATTTTTGCTTCAAGTTTTTCCTTATATCCCTTGACGACCAACGGCGCGCGCTTTTCTATGCCCGCGACCAATTTTTCAATTTCGTCCATTCGCGACAGCATATCCGCTTTCATTTTTTCGCCCTCGGTAAGGCGCATTGCGTTCAATTTTTCAAGCGCAACTTCCAGCGCGCATTTCAACGCCTGAAAGCACTGCTCGTCCGCGGAAGAAATATCATCTGTCCTGATTACGTCGGGATAGCGCAGAACGGAAGTCACCGAAAAATCGTTGACAGCCTGCGGAAAAAGTTTTTTTATCTTTTCCGCCGCTGCGGCGTAAGCCTTTGCCGTGCCCTCGTCCAGATACAGCTCGCGCTGTTTTTCGCGCTTGTCGTTTAAAGAAATAAAAATGTCTGCGTGACCGCGGGTGAGCTTTCCGCGCACGATAGAGCGCACGGCGTCCTCGTATGCCGCAAAAATTTTGGGCGCTTTGACGTTTATATCCAGATAGCGGTTGTTCACCGTCTTAATCTCAACGCAAAGCTCCACACCGTCCTTTTTGTATTCCCCTCTGCCGAAGCCGGTCATGCTTAACATAAGTTAAACCCCTTATATATTATTATACTGAAATATTATAACAAGTAATTTTGAAAATTACAAGCAAAAGCGGCGCATTGCAAACAACACGCCGCAAAAAAATCAGTAGTCCGCCCTCATATCCCCCGCCAGTCCCTTTGTTCTCGTTGTGATTACGCGGTAACGGTTTTTCGGCGTTACCTCGAAGAGGCTGACCTCGCGCGCGGAGGACGCAATCGCGCCGTTCGTTTCGGAAAAAAATGCAACGTTGCCCGCGCACATAATTATCGGCACGCCGTACAGGTACGAATACGACCTTATCAAAAGGGGAGGGATATTGTCTTTAAGCTCTTCCGAAAGAGCGATAATAAGATTGCAACCGCACATAGAAAGGGCTTTTACACCGTCCGGAAACAACAAATCGTTCTCAATGCAAAGTCCGACTTTGCAGCCGCCGACCGTGTAAAAACCCAGCCCCGCGCCGCTTTTGTAGTCCTCGCAGTCGATGACGTGGTTCATATCCGAAATGCCCAAAAGTTTACCCCTGTCGGCGACCGCGATGGATTTGCGCAATATTCCGCGGCTGACTGTCTTACAGCCGCACAGCACGCCGCAACCCGCGATTTTTGAAAGGCGCGCCGCGTCCTCGAATTTTTCGGTCACGCCCTTAAGCTCGCTCTCGTAATTCACTTCGCCCAGCCCCTTAAACCCGAAGAGGGCAATATCGCACTCGGGCAGTGACTTTATATCCTTAACCGCGCTATCCGCAACGACGCATAATATCATACTATACATTTTATTGTTTTGGCGAAAAATGTGTTAAAATTTGTTTTATTCGCGATTGGACGGGCATACAATAAGTTATCAAAAAGTAACTTTGACAAATAAAACGAGGTGTTAAGTGAAAAAATTTATCTCCCTTTTACTTATCGTATGCGCGGTAGCGGCAACACTCTCTTTTTCGGCTTGCGCCAAAAAACAGCAAACCGTAAGCTCATACGATATAATAGCGACCTACGACGGAGAAAGCGGTACTCTTACGGGCACGGTTGATTTCACCTATTACAACTGCACCGACAACGAGATAAGCGAACTGAAATTCAACCTTTTCGGCAATGCGTTCAGGCAGGACGCGCTCTACTCGCCCGTATCCGACGCATACTCGGCAAGAGCCTATTACGCGGGCAAGAGCTACGGCTCGATGACCGTTGAGGGCGTTGAAAACTGCTCGGCGTGGAACGTGGGCGGCGAGGACGAAAATATTTTAAGCGTAACGCTTATTTCGCCCGTGTATCCCGAGCAGACCGCAAGTGTAAAAATCAGCTACACCCTCATTCTCGCAAAAGTGAACCACCGCACGGGAATTACCGCGAACACGGTAAACTTAGGCAACTTCTACCCCGTTTTATGCGCGTATACCACTGACGGTTTTGCCGAGTGCAACTACTACTCCTGCGGCGACCCCTTCCTCTCGGAATGTGCAAACTATACTGTGACTCTTACAATGCCATTAGGTTTCACCGCGGCGGCGAGCGGAGAGCTGATAAGCAGTACCGAAACTGCGGACGCGAAAAAATGCACTTATTCGTTAAACTGCGCGCGCGACTTTGCGCTCGTCCTCTCGGATCGCTTTCAGGTGGAAACAGGCAACGTGAACGGCGTAGACGTCAGTTACTATTACTACAAGGATGATAATCCCCAGGCCTCGCTTGCGGTTGCGTGCGAAAGTCTTGAATACTTTTCCGACACATTCGGCGGATATACCTATCCCACACTCTCGGTAGTGCAGACGGGATTCTGCTACGGAGGTATGGAATACCCCGCGCTCACTATGATAAGCGACAGTCTCGACGGTGACACCGCCGCTTACACCATAGTCCACGAAAACGCGCACCAGTGGTGGTACGCTATGGTCGGAAGCGACCAGTTAAACTGCGCATGGCAGGACGAAGGACTTGCCGAGTACAGCAGCGTTATGTTCTTTGAAAGCCACCCCGACTACAACTTTACAAGGACGGGGCTTGTGGGCACGGCGACCAAGGCTTACAGGGCGTACTACTCGGTTTACAACCAGATTTTCGGCGACGTAAACACCGGTATGACCAGAAACTTAAAGGACTTTGAAAGCGACTACGAGTACGCGAACATCGCCTACAACAAGGGTATGATTATGTTCGAAACCCTGCGCCAGTCAATCGGCGATGAAAAATTTTCGGCGGGACTTAAAAAGTACTTTAAAAACAACCTCAACAAAATCGCCACGCAGGAAGATTTATTCGGTTGCTTCATTTCGGCGGGCGTTGATCTGGACGGATTTTTCCAGTCCTTTATAGACGGCAAAATAGTTATCTGATTTTAAAAAGCTAAGTTGCGGAAATTTAACAAATTGCTTGCCAAATAAAATATAATATTTTATAATAGCCTTATGGACACGGACAGTTGTACTATCTATATTCATAATATGCCTTAAATTTCCGTACAAAAGCCAAGCGCAATTCTTTTAAGCTATGCACGGAATTTTCCGTGCATTTTTTATTCAAATTAAATATGACCGATTGTACGGTCAGAGGATAGCGTTATGGTCAAGTACTTTAAGACAAACGGCGCGCTGTTAGAGCAGTGCGCAGATTTTAACCCGCGCTGTTGGATTGATATGGTCAATCCCGATGACGACGAGTGCGAAGAGGTATCCCGTATTACGGGCGTGCCTGAAGATATGATAAAAGCCGCCCTCGACGAAGAGGAACGCGCGCGTACCGAGTTCGACGACGGTTGCAGCATGTTCGTTGTGGATTGCCCCATTATAGAAGAGGCGGACGACGGCGGCGACAGCTATACCACCCTGCCCCTTGCCGTCATTTACAACGAAGTATGTATTATCACGGTCTGCTTAAAGGGCAACACCGTGCTGAAAAATTTTATCCTCGGCAAAGAGCAGATAAGCACGCAAAAGCCCGTGCATTTCATTCTGACCTTTATGCTCGGCAACGCGAAGAGGTTTTTGTACTGCCTCAAACAGATTGACCGCAAAACCCGCCGCATACAGAGCGAGATTGAAAAGACCATGCGCAACAGTGAAATTATCCGCCTTTTGGATTTGCAGAACTCACTTGTCTACTTTTCCACTTCGCTGACTTCGAACGAGCGTGTTCACGAAAAATTCGACAAGGTCGAGGGCGTGCGCACCCGCGAGGAACTGACCGACCTCTACGAGGACGTTATAATAGAAAGCAAACAGGCGATTGAAACCTGTAACATTTACAAAAACATACTAAGCGTTACCATGGACGCATACGGCTCGGTAATTTCGAACAACGCAAACGACTCTATGCGCAAGCTGACTATTATAACCATTCTGCTTGCAATCCCCACGATGATTGCGGGGTTCTGGGGAATGAATATGCCCGTACCCTTTGAAAAAGGCGTTGCGTTTTTGCAGACGGGCTGGTTCTGGTTGGTAATTGTTGGAACGGTGCTTCTGACCGCGGCGATTGCGGTGTTTATGATAAAGGGCAACCCTTTCAAAAAAGGCATACGTCCCAAAAAGAAGAAAAAACGCGACAAAAAGGAAAAGTAAATGCCCGTATTACAATATGCCTGCACAAACTGCGGAAAGAAATTCGATGAGCTTGTAAAACAGCACGATGAAACCGTCCGTTGCCCAGACTGCGGCAATATTGCACAAAGGCTTTGGAGCGGCGAGATATATTCCGCCACGGGCAAGCCCGCAAAAAAATGCAGCGGCAACTGCAAAACCTGCAGCGGCTGTAAATAAAAAATGTTGCCGCCGAGCGCGAACGCGCTCGGCGGCTTTTTGTCAACAATGTGAACGTTTGGGTGATACAGGCTTCCCCGTGGCATCGGCATATAAATTATTCATTCTTCTTCCGCGGCAATAACTGTGAATGGTGTGACGACTATATCTCTTTTGTATGTTGCCGTGTAAAAAAACCGTCCCCGGGGAAGGCTGTATCACCCTCCCGTACGTCAGCCTTTAATTAACTTTACCGTCTCTTCGTAATCTTTTTCAAGACTTAACGAAATATCTTTAAACAGCGCGCCCGAACCGAGCAAGACCTTAATCTGGTTTTGTCGGTTTTCTTTATAATCTTTAATTAGCTGCGCGTGGTTAAAAATGTCTTTATCGGTGCGCGCGGGCGTCAATAATTTTTCTTCTACTTTTTCAAGCTCGCACTTGATGTTTATTGCTCTTGCAATAAGCCCGCTTAGCTCTACGCCGATGTGTCCTTTTAAATCAATATTATCTTCTCTTATCCTTAGCAAGTTTTCTACGCTGTACTTCATACAACCCTCCGTAAAAAAATAAAGTGTGCCTCAAAAAGGCACACTCCGGTATGCACAATTTGAGTGACAGCTCAACTCGAACAATAAACGTAGTCCAAGCACATGTGCATATCCGCATGCGGATATGTGCCTAGACTAACGCGTTTATTAAGTTGAGCTGTCAGGTACACTATAACATAGTAATATAAAAAATTCAAATATTTTGTCAAAAAAATTTTGTCAAAACAATATTAGACATTTTTAGACACAGACTTCGTCTGTTCCGTTACCGTAAAATAAAGTCCATATTATATAAAGATTTCTCGACAAGCTCGAAATGACAATAAGATAAATAAAATAAGCCGGTGCAGACCCTTCGGCTAACGCTCAGGGTGACATTGGGGTAAAAATAACATCTAATAAGCCGCCCGCGGGGTTCCCGCGGGCGGCTGAAATTTTTTTTAAATTACGCGTATATAAAAATTTTTCGGTGGCAATAAATGTTGCGGGAGGGCGGTTATGCGGTTTTTAAAATTGTTTGCAGTGACCATTTTGGCGGGCGCGGTTATCGCGGCTATTGCCATACTCCCCTCGCGGCTGTGTTTTAAAGGCGCGGAAAACTATACTTTTTTCTGCGGCGACACCTCCAAAAACTGCCGTGAAATTTCCGCGGAGGAAAACGCCGACCTTTTAAAGTTTGCGCTTTCCGATGTGTGCGGCGAGTGCGCCGAATACAACGTTCTCGACGTTGCGGCTTTTTTAAAATCGGTAAACGGCAAAATAATTTTTACCGAAACCCTTTCCGACAGCGTTAATTATTACTGTAAAGCCGACCTGCCCTACTCCGTTACGCTGTACGGCGAGGAAATAAATTTACATATCTGCGTCAAAACCGAAACTGTCAAGGTGGCGTCGCCGATAATTTTCGGCGGATATTGAATAAAAACCAAATCCGCTGTCAATATCAAAGTTGAAGGAGTTAAATTATGAAAAACCAAGAAACAAAGAAAAGCAAAAAGAAAGTCTTACTCTACTACCTGATTCTGGCGGCTTGTCTGCTTATTATCGCGGCGGTAACGATCACGGTAATATTCACGGTCAAAGGCTCGGCTCCCCGCCTGAGCGTTGACTCCGGACAGGAACAACCCGATGACGGCGAAAATCCCCCCGACGACGGCGACGACGAACCCACCACCGTTGACACAAGCTTCCTTGCACCTGTAAAAACGGTATCGGTTGCAAACGTTTTCGAGTTTTTCCACAACGAAACGCTCGACTGGTACTACCTGCACGAAGGTTTTGATTTTGCAGGCAGTATCGGCGATGAAGTTTACGCAATGCAGAACGGCAAGGTGCTTGAAGTCGTTTACGACACCGACCCCGCGTCCGTGCTGTTCAGCGGCTATCTCGTAATCGACCACGGCAACAACGTAGTCGCGACCTATAAATTTATAGATATAGCCGACGGCATCGGCAGGGGCAGCGAAATTACGCGCGGACAGCTTATCGGCAGGCTTTCACCCCCGACCGGAACCGAAGCTTTCGCAGACGCGCACTTGCACCTTGAAATCAGAGAGGACGGCGAGCTGGTCGACCCCGAAACCTTCCTTGAAATCATAGGAAAATAACAAGAAATACCCCCCCCCCTCTTCCTATATATTAACGCCGTCCGATACAGTCGGGCGGCGTTAAGTACGGGAAAATGTAACCTATTAATCAAATATGACGCGAAAAATGATAAAAAGTGTTAATTTTTGTTAATTATGATAATTTTTCGCAAAAATGATTTTGATTAACTGAAAATTCACAAAAATTATAGTTACAAACATAAAATATTGTTAGAAAGTAACAAAAATAAATTTTTAAAAAATTTTTCAAATGTTATTGACTAACAAGAATTGCGGTGGTATAC
>JAIDFD010000122.1 GCA_029054485.1 Clostridia bacterium
TCGTAGACTCGGGCGCAGACGTAAACTGCACTGATAAAAACGGCGTAACTCCCCTTATGCTTATGGCTAAGAACGGCAAAACAGACGCCGCTTTGGCTTATATTAAAAACCCGAACGTTGATATTTCTTTAAAGGATAACGATAACCACGCCGCTATCGACTACGCAACCGCCTCCGGTTTGAGGGAGCTTGTAAAAGCGCTTTCTTCCGACAGTGAGCAAGCGCATACGGACGCTCACGGCAATACGCCGTTGCATCAGGCTTGCTGGAACGGTCAGGTTGAAGTTGTCAGGGTTCTCCTTGAAAAAGGTCCCGACCTTGAAAAGCTTAACGACGACGGTGAATCCCCTCTTATTCTCGCCGTTGAAAGATGCAATCTCGTAATAGTAGAGTTATTGCTTGAAAAAGGCGCGAAGGCAGACGGCGCAAGGCTCGACGGCGTGGCGCCCTTACATTTAGCGGCACAAAGCGGAGAACAGTTTATAGGCAAAGCGTTAATCAAAGCGGGCGCGGATAAAAACGCTAAAACCGCAGACGGAAAAACCCCTCTTATTCTCGCCGCGCAAGGCGGAAGAAACGATTTTACCGCAATGCTTATCGAAGCAGGCGCGGATCTGAACGCCGTAGATAACAGCCGCCACAGTGCAATGCACTACGCTTCCGAGGCAGGCTATACCGAGATTGTAGAACAACTTTTAATGGCGGGCGCGGAAAATTAAAACCGTACTTTAATAATTAAAAAAGCTTTCGGCTTAAAATGCCGAAAGCTTTTTTTTAAACTGAACGTTTATGTTTGCCGTCCGGATATTTCGCGGAAATCCGGTGTACCGCGCAGTAGACCGCGGGGACAAGCAGCAGAGTTACCAACGTACCTATTAACAGTCCGCCTATTACCACTATGCCCAGGGGCTGCATAAGCTCGCTGCCCTGCCCAACCCCTATCGCCATGGGAATGAGCGCGAGAATGGTTGTCAGCGTGGTCATAAATATAGGTCTGAGCCTTGACGCGCAAGCCGATTTCACCGCCTCGAAGTGGGGCATTTCGGCTTTTAATTGTTTTATCTTTTCAAGCATAACTATCGCGTTGTTCACCACCACGCCCATAAGCATAATCAGTCCGATAAAGGACACCACGTTCAAAGAAGTACCCGTAATCACCAGCGCGATAAACCCGCCCGTGAAGCTGAACGGTATGCTCGCCATAATTATAAGCGGTTTTAAGAAAGATGAGAACTGAATAGCCATTACCGCGTATAAGAGGAAGAATGATATTACCAACGCCACGGCAAGACCTGAGAACGCGTCGTTTAAATAGGTGGTTATACCGCTCTCTTCAAAGCCGTACCCCTCGTAACTTTTCAGCACGGACGAGGCAATCGAGGACATTTTTTTGGAAGCCGTGCCCGTATCGGTATCGGGCAGAACCGCCGAAACCGAAATCATATTGTTTCCGTTTGAGCGGCGTATGCACGCCTCCTTCTCTTCTTCCGAAACGGTACAGACGTCCTTTAACAGCACCGCTCCGCTTCCGTCGAAGCCCACAACGAAATTTTCAAGGCTTGCGCGTGAGGTTATCGCGTCATCGTTGAACTTAACCGCAACGTCGCGGCTTTCGCCTTCGATAGTCACCGTACACGCCGTATACGAGGCAATGCCTATACGAAGAGTCATAATCAGCGTCTGATAATCTATCCCCTTTTCCGCAAGCGCGGTGCGGTCGAATTTCAAAGTATATTGCATAGACTTATCCGCCGCGCTGTTTTTCACGTCCGTAAAGCCCGACTCGGTCAGTTTTTCGCCGATTTCTTCCGCTATTTTCAAAAGGGTATCGCCGTCCGTGCCGATTACCGTGACGGACATATCATCGGTACCGGACATAAGGGACGCCACCACACCGTCAATCTCTTTAACGGTCACGGAGCCCGCCGGCTTGTATTCTTCGGCAAGGGCGCGTATGCGGCTTACTACCTGCGCGGTGTTTTTGTTTGATTTCATCTGCACGGTGATTATTCCCGAATCGCTCAAAGCGAGCAAGCCGTTTTTGCCAACGCTCGCCGAAAGGTAATCTATGCCGTCCACCTCTTCGGCTATATGGCTTGAAAATTCCAAAACGTCGCCCTGCACCTCTTCGAGGCTTGCGCCCGAATAGGACATAGTAACTTCAATCTGACCCTTGTCTATCGAGGGCAAAAATTCCGTGCCCGTCAAAAACAGCAGACCTATGCTCGCGCCGAATACCACAACAGCCACCAAAATCGTAACCAGCTTTTGCGACAGCACTTTGGGAAGGATTTTAGAGTATGCTCTTGTACAGCCGTCCATAACAACGGGTCTTTTCAAAACCGCAATCTTTTCGCGGAAAGTCTTTTTCTTTTCGGTATCCAAAGGTATTTCCGCTGTTTGCTCTTTAGCCGCTACGGGCATTTTCAGTCTGGGCGCACTCTCTTTTAAAATCCGCTTGCCGCCGCAGAAAAGTGTGTAAAGCGTGGGAATTACCGTAACCGCCACCAACAGCGAGAAGGTCAGCGAAAATATGACCGCAAGCGCGAGGTCGGTGAAAATTTCAGCAGTGAGCCCGCCCGCAAACATAATGGGAATAAACACGCAGACCGTTGTCACCGTAGAGCCGAACAGCGCGCCGCCCACTTCGCAGGTGCCGTCCACCGCGGCGTTGAATGCGTCCTTGCCGCCGTCGCGGTGCTTTGTAATCGCCTCTATAACCACGATAGAGTTATCGACAAGCATACCTATTCCCACGGCAAGTCCGCCGAGGGAAACCATATTCAGCGTAACTCCCAACAGGAACAGACAGATGAGCGCGGCAAGTACCGAAAGGGGCATCGTTATTGCGATTACCAGCGAGGTGCGCACTTTCTTTAAGAACAGGAAAATTATGATTATCGCAAGCACGCCGCCTATCAGCATGCTTATCAACACGTTTGAAACCGAGTCCGAGATAAACTCCGACTGGTCGTCCAAAAGGTTTATCGTTGCGGAATACCCCTCTTCGGCGGCAACCTCGGCGTAGACCGCTTTGACGTTTTTCACGACCTTTGAAGAATTTGCGCCGTTGGACTTATAGATATTTACCACTATCCCGTCCGCAATATTTACTCCGCCGTCGAAATAATAAGCGTGCGAGCCGTATGTAGACACGGGATTTATTGAAGCAATTTCTTTCACCCTTACGGTCATAGTTCCGCTTTCGGGAAACTCGTTGTTTAAAATGAATTTTATAAGGTCGTCCGAAACGTTTAAATTTTCGGTCACGGGGTTTTGCGCCAGACCCTCTTTAATGCGCGCCATATATGTAGGATTTTTTATAACAAAATCCGCAAACGCAACGGGAATTTTCATACCCGCGCCCTCTTCTATACCAGCGCGTATGCCAGCTAAAAGCGCGACAATGCTCTCGGGCAGGGTTAAGGGTGTGTTGTAAATCTCTTCTTCGCTTGTAATATCCGATTCGTTTTTTATCTGAACGCCGCCGTTATCGGTCAAGGTACCGAGCGGTAAATCCAGCACGCCGTAAGAAAATGTTTCTACAATAAGCGGGCTGATAAGCTCCAGACCGCCGAAGGGTTGAATTAAATAGGTTGTTTCCGCGCCGCCCTTAAGCTCCACGCTTTCAACCCCTTCTATTGCCGAAAGCTTAACAGAAAGCTCTTTCGCGCGGTCGTAAGCGTCGTCGAGACCTTCGCTAGACGTCAGCGACAGCACCGCGAGCGGCTCTGCATTTAAATCCACGTCGTAAACGGAAGTCGATACGCCGTCCGGCAAATCCACCGAGCTTAGCTTGCTTTGGATTTCGCTCTTTTTCGAGGTGGTGTCCGCATCGTAATCGAAATAGAATACGACTGCCGAGAGGTTGTCGTACGAATAGCTCATAACGTCCGTAACGCCGCCCAGCGAAGAAAGACCGTCCTCGACTTTTTCGGTGACGTCCTTTTCAACGGTGGAAGCGTTCGCGCCCGCATACACGACCTGAACGCAGACAACGGGTATGTTTATGTCGGGCAGCAGGTTAATTGACATATTCAAAGTCGACCAAACGCCGAAGCCCAGTATAAATAAAGATATTAAGACAACCGCTACCGATTGTCTTATAATAAACGCGAAAAATTTTCTCATTTTAATTATCTAATTTTTTTAGCTTTATCAAACTTATTTTCGATACGGCAAAGCAGGCGGCAACCGCAACAAGTAGGGCGGCGATAACCGCAATGAACACGACGAAACCGATAAGCTTTGCTTCGGTATCATCGATTGCCGTAAACGCGACTATTGCAAAAATCACAAGACCCAATGCCGCGACAAGGCTGATAATAAAAAGAATTTTTATGACCGCAAGCCCCGCTTCCGCGCGCTTTGCAAGTTTTTGTGCGTAGACAGTTTTTTCGTCCATAGTACTCCTACTTTAAATCATGCTGGAAAGTATCGCAAGATTCGCCGCAACGTCTATATGGCGGACAACCGCGCCTTCCCCGACCTTTATCAGCACGGGTGCGAAGTTTAAAACAGCTTTTATTCCGCACGCGCAAAGCACGTCCGCAACTTCCTGCGCGCAGGGTGCGGGCACGCACAAAATCGCAAGCTCGGCGCCGAGGCGTTTAATCTCGCTTTTCATTTCGTCCAAGCCTAAAATTTTCCTGCCCGCGACTTCGGTGCCGATTTTTTCGGGGTCGCTGTCAAAAGCTCCGTCTATTTCTATGCCGTAGTTCGCGAATCCGCCGTAGCTTAAAACCGCCCTTCCGAGCGCGCCCACGCCTACGAGTACGGCGCAACGCTTACCGTTACAGCAAAGGTACTCTTCAAGCGCTTCTATAAGCTCGCGCACGGCGTAGCCGACGCGTGGTTTGCCTACCGCCGCAGTATAAGCCAGATCTTTGCGTACAAGCACCTCGCCCATATCCAGAGCGTCCGCAATCGATTTGGAAGACACAAATTTTTCTTCCTCGGGCAAGCCTTTGAGATAGTTTAAATAAACAGGCAGTCTTTGCAGTGAAATTACAGGTATATCTTTATTCATATTAATCCTCTATAAATAGCGCCGCCGCGCCGTAAACTCCCGCACGGCTTCCGAGCGAGGCTATTTTCAGGGCAACGGGCGCGTGCGCCGTGCCGCCGAAAAGATGTCTTTCGAATTTCTGTTTTAAGGGAGTCAGCAGCCGTTCCCCCTCGTTAGATACTCCGCCGCCGAGCATAATCACCTGCGGGCGGAAAATATTTGCAAGGTTTACAAGTCCGCACGCAAGGCGGTCAATGTACCAATCCACAACCTGTTTGGCGGAATAGTCGCAGTCGGCAAAATCAAATGCGGTTTTGCCGGTAACCGTTTGGGAAGTACAACTCGTCCACATTTTTGAGCCCGCGTCCTCTTCCATTGCCCATTTTGTTCTTCTTATAAGCGCGGTTGCGGACGAGTAAGCTTCAAAACAGCCGCGCCTGCCGCAGGTACATAAATCTCCGCCGCGCTCTATTACCATGTGTCCTATTTCCGCGCCGGCGGATTTATAGCCCTCGTACAGCTTGCCGCCGATAACTATGCCGCCGCCAACGCCCGTTCCGAGCGTTACGAAGATACTGTCCTTATAATGCTTGCCCGCGCCGAATTTAGCCTCGCCGAGAGCCGCCGCATTTGCATCGTTTGTGATTTTTACGGGCAGACCGGTTTCGCGCTGAACGCGTTCGGCAAGGGGATATTCTTTCAAATCGAGATTTCCCGCAAAAACAACGGTGCCCGCTTCGGAGTCAATCATACCGGCACAGCCTATTCCTATGCCGTCTATTTTTACGCCGCCCGCCTTTTCAGTAAGCATCGTAACAAGCGAAGCTGCGTTCTGCGCCACGTCGCCCAAAACGGTGGGAACGTTCCCCTCCGCAATCAGTGCACCGCTTCCGTCTATTACCGCTCCCTTGACAGTCATTCCGCCAACGTCGATTCCGATATAGTAAGACATTTCTCCTCCGAATAGTTCCTTTTATATCAGTATACACTTTTTGCGCAGATATGTCAATCTTTAATTTTTACGGCGCAAATTACAAGCGGCGCGCCCTAAAGGGCGCGCCGCAAAGTTTTATTTATTTTCTTCCGGTCGAGCCGAAGCCGCCGCTTCCGCGCACGGTATCGGAAAGCTCGTCCTTTAATACGAACTCCGCAGTAAGATAGGGAGTTATCACAAGCTGGGCAACTCTTTCGCCAACGGCAACCGTCTGTGATATTTCAGAGTGGTTGTGCAAAGCGACCTTGACCTCGCCGCGATAGTCGCAGTCGACTACGCCTACCTTGTTTGCGGGGGCAAGCCCTTTCTTCGTGGCAAGTCCGCTCCTTGCATAGATAAGTCCCGCATAGCCCAAAGGCAGTTCCAGCGCAATTCCCGTGGGGATTAACGCAGTTTCGTGAGGCTTGATTTCCAAATCGTTTTCGATACAGGCGTACAAATCCGCGCCCGCGGCAAACTCGCTGCCGTAAGAGGGGATTATCGCTTTTTCGCTGAGTTTTTTAATTCCGACTTTCATAAGTTTTTATCCTAAAAGTAATATTCTATATTTTAATAAAACCGTTTTATACTATTGTCTGCTCGTCCCACAGCACTACTTCGTCCGTTTCAAGCGAGGGTTTTACAAGTATAATGCGCTGATTCGATGAGCCGCGGAACAGTAAGTTCAAATCCTTTTTTTCTTCTACGAACCTGCCGTCTACAAGTACGTCGAGGCAGTTCAGCATGCGCATAACCGTGTCTATATCGCCGAGTTTGCCCGTGAGCAGGTCGCGTTCGTAGTCGTAGCCGGTGAAGCACCAGAAGGATTTGTTCGGGTAGCGTTCGCGCAATCTTTCTAAAAAAGGTGCGAGGACTTCGGCGTTTTCGGGCTCGAACGGGTCACCGCCTAAGAGGGTGAAGCCCTTGATATAGTCGGGCGCGAGGCCTTCTATTATTTGGTTTTCTGTCTTTTTGGTAAAGACTTTGCCGTACGAGAAATCCCAGGTTTCGGGGTTAAAACAGTTTTTACAGTGGTTTCTACAGCCGCTGACGTACAGCGACACCCTTACCCCGGGTCCGTTGGAAATATCGTACCATTTTATATTTGCATAATTCATAAGCGTACCGCTTAACCGTGTATCTTTTTTTCTTTTCCGCTTGATTTGCAAAACGCAAGTCAAACTTAAAGCCTTACGCTTTGCGGCGTATCTTTATTTCTTTTCCGCTTGATTTGCCCGTCGCTCGTCAAACTTAAAGCCTCGGCTAACCACCAGTTTACAGGTGCAGAACTCTTGCTTTGATTTCTTTGGTCTTGCCGACGTTCCAGAAATTTTCGCCCAAATATCCGCAGGTGCGGCGGGTTACGTTCATTTTGCGCTGGTCTTTATTGTGACAGCAGGGGCACTCCCACTCGTTGTCCTCGTTGATAATAATTTCACCGTCGAAGCCGCAGACGTGGCAATAGTCGCTCTTGGTGTTGAATTCCGCGTACTGGATATTGTCGTAGATATATTTTACAACGTCCTCCATAGCGGTAAGGTTGTGGCGCATATTGGGGATTTCAACGTAGGAAATCGCGCCGCCCGAAGAAATCTGCTGGAACTGGCTTTCGAAAGTGAACTTAGAGAACGCGTCTATCTTTTCGCGCACATCGACATGATAGCTGTTGGTGTAGTAGCCCTTATCGGTTACGTCGGGGATGTCGCCGTACTTCGCCTGGTCGATTCTTGCAAAGCGGTAGCAGAGCGATTCCGCGGGCGTGCCGTAGAGTCCGAAGCCCAGCCCCGTTTCCTTCTTCCACTTCTCGCAGTGTTCCCTTAAACAGTGCATTACTTTAAGCGCAAATTCCGTGCCCTCGGAAGTCGTGTGCGATACGCCCTTTACAAGCTTAGTCAGCTCGTAAAGACCGATGTATCCGAGCGAAATCGTGGAATAGCCGTCCATTAAATATTTATCGATTTTTTCGCCGCTTTCGAGTCTTGCAATCGCGCCGTACTGCCAGTGTACGGGAGATACGTCGCTGGTCACGCCCACAAGCGCGTTGTGGCGACACATCAAAGCTTCGAAGCAGAGCTGTAATCTCTCTTCCAGAATCTCCCAGAACTTGTTTTCATCGCCCTGCGCCAAAATTCCGCACTGGGGAAGATTTATCGAAACAACGCCCTGGTTGAACCTGCCCTCGAATTTGTAGTTGCCGTTTTCGTCCTTCCAGGGGGACAGGAACGAGCGGCAGCCCATGGGTGAGAATACATTGCCCTCGTAATTTTCGCGCATCTTCTTCGCGGAAATGTAGTCGGGGTAAAGACGCTTCGACGAGCATTTAACCGCAAGGCGGGTAAGATAGTCGTACTTGCCGCCCTTTAAGCAGTTGTTTTCGTCCAAAACGTAAATGAGCTTGGGGAATGCGGGAGTAACGTATACTCCCTTTTCGTTTTTGATGCCCTCGTAACGCTGTTTCAAAATCTCTTCGATTATCATAGCGTTCTCTTCGATATACTCATCGTTTTCATCGAGATACAAAAACAGAGTAACGAAGGGCGACTGACCGTTGGTGGTCATCAAAGTATTAATCTGGTATTGAATTGTCTGAACGCCCGCCTTTAACGCCTCTTTTAAGCGCATTTCAACAAAGCGGGCCTTGGTTGCGTCGTCGAGAGTGTCGCCGAAAGTCAGGTTGCACTGCTCGATATATTTTTCCTTGGAGCGGCGCAGATATTTTCCGAGGTGCGCCACGTTCACCGACTGTCCGCCGTACTGCGAGGACGCAACGGACGCGATAATCTGCGTGGTTACCGTGCAGGCGGTCTGGAAAGACTTGGGGCTTTCAATCATTTTGCCGTTCATAACCGTGCCGTTGTCCAGCATGTCCTTTATATTGATAAGACAGCAGTTGAAAATGGGCTGAATGAAATAGTCCGCATCGTGGAAGTGGATAGCGCCCTCTTTGTGCGCCTTTGAAATATGCTCGGGCAGAAGCAGGCGGTTGGTCAGATCCTTTGAAACTTCGCCCGCGATTAAATCGCGCTGGGTTGAAGCCGTGCGCGCGTTTTTATTGGAGTTTTCCTCCATAACGTCTTTATTGTCGTTTTTGATGAGCGAAAGTATGCTGTCGTCCGTAGTGTTTGCCTTACGGATGAGCGCGCGCTCGTAGCGATAGAGAATATAAGCCTTCATAAGCGGATACTTACGAAGCTCCATAAGATGCTCTTCCACAAGGTCCTGAATCTGCTCTACGAGAATGCGAGATCTGTGGCGTGAAGCAATATCGTCCACGATTTCGGCAATCTGAGCTTCGGTGACTCTGTCCTCAAAGTCAACCGCCTCGTTTGCTTTGCTGATGGCAACGAGTATCTTGTTTTTGTCGAATTCGGCTGTCGAGCCGTCGCGTTTTATTACTTTCATTTTGTTCTCCTCCGACGTCTTCCGTAAAAATCGGTTCAGTGCTGATAATACCACATATTTTGTGGTTTGTCAATACCGACACCACAATATATTGTGGTTTGCCCCGTTTTTTCGCGGCAGTGAAGTCAAGTATAGACTATACCGCAGGCGTTTGTCAAGACCTGCGGCAAAAATATTTTTATGAAAATTTTAAAAGCTGTTTTTTGAGAATTTTATGCAAAAAATTCTCAATATAACATTTTCACCTTGTAAACTTTTCAAGATAGCGCAAATCCAGTTTCCATTCTTTTACAGCGTTTCTTCTGCGGTGAGCCTCGTTTGCCTCGCCAAGCGCTCTGCGGTACTCGGAATATGTACAGCCGTTAACTTTCATAAAATGTTCGCTTGCCCTCTCTTCGCCGCCCATAAGGGTGGTTCTGCCGATATGGATAACCTCGTGGCAGGCTTTGCAGATTGCCACCACGTCCGAAAGGCGTTGAACTTCGTTCTTCTCATCGTACTCCCACTTCTCGTGCGCTTCCAGCCGTTTCGACGGCGCGCCGCAAATCATACACCTGCCGTCCGCGCGCGAATACGCCTCTTTGCGCACCACGTCCCACTGCGCGGGAGATAAAATACTTCTTAAATTACTGTACCAGCAGCTGTCGGGGACAAGCTCGAAATTAAGTTTATGCTCCATGCCGCCATTATAATAC
>JAIDFD010000123.1 GCA_029054485.1 Clostridia bacterium
GAGCATGAGCATGAGTACGATACGGCATGGGCGGAGGACGAAACTTACCACTGGCACGAATGCTTTGCCGCAGGCGATTGCAACGCCAAACAAAAAGATAAAAGTATGCACGTCGACGCTGACAATGACGGACATTGCGACGTGTGCGGGCATTTTAAGGATAGCATACCCGAAAAACCTGTAAGAATAGATTATTCTGTAACCGATACTAAAATTATTGTTGAAAATGCATACTACGGGGCGGAGGAAATAACTTCCCATTATACCGAATACCGTCTGGACGACGGGGAATGGCATAGATCTAACAGTGGTTACGTCTTTCACGATCTTGCGCCGGCTTCTACGCATACACTCAGCGCGAGAGTAAGCAAGCAGGGCAGTTTTAGCGCGGGTGAAATATTGTCCGTGTCTGTTACTTTGAATAAAACTTATAACTTCAACGAGCCTGCCGAAGATGAAATTACATACGAAACGGACGGCAGAACGGCGGTGTTTACATTAACCAACGGCATCGAACTGTATCTTGAAGAGTTGGGCGAATGGTCTTCGGAAAAAGTAATTACGCACACTTTCGGCAACGTTGGACGGCAAAAAGTCTTTATCCGTTATAAAGAAACGGCGACTGTTGCGCCAAGCAGTCAAACAAGTATTGAAATCCGTATAACCGACTTCGGTAAAGGAAACGGAACCGAAGAGTCGCCCTATCTTATAGGAAATTCCAAACAGTTTTCGGCGTTGCAAAATTTCGAAGATTACGGCTGTTATTTTGCATTGACCGATGATATCGTTTTAGACGGCGAAGTGTGGGAAAACAGCGGCAGTTCGGGTGTAACTATCGATGGACGCGGACACAAAATAACCGGTCTCAGGCAAGAAACGCCGCTGTTTCATTCCGTGAACGTTGCAAAAAATCTGACGGTTGAAAATTCGGAATATATCTTCAAGATAGGCGAATCTTCTGTAATAAACGCCGCAATTCTTGCCTATGAACTGAACAATGCCGAAAACGTAAATGTAAGCGGCTCGGTTACGGTTTCTGCGCCCGACGGCGGGATTTTGCCCGATGGTTGCAGACTGTCGGCGGGCGGAATCTGCGTGCGCCTTTTACAGAAGGGGCGCGGTGAAAAGTACGGATTGACCCACTGCCGCGCCGATATTGCGCTGTCGATGCCCGAAGCCCGAGACGGGTCAGGCGAGTATATGAATTTATATCTTGGAGGACTTGCCGCCTATGTTTTGCCTGCCGACCCGCAAGCACATAATGAGCGTGCGGATATTTTGCGGTGCAGCGCCGACCTGAACCTGACGCAGGCGCATATTTCCGACGCCGACATAGGCGGTCTTGTCGGCGGTTACGGTAGGGCTAACACCCGGTCAACCTTCGGTCCGACTGCTAATATTGACAATTGTTATACAACAGGCAGTATGAATATTGATTTTTACGGAAGCAGCGGAACGCTGTGCGCGGGCGGAATAGCTCCCGAAATTACGGGTTCCGTTTTAACCTGCTATTCCACCGTTGACTTCAACGTGCGGACGCACGGCGAAAGCGCAAAAGAGGTTTATATCGGCGGTATCTGTGCAAATGCGCATAATGAGACGGGGTTTGACGACCAGCATATAATGCGCTGTTTGTTTGCCGGCTCGATAAAGGTAATTCAAAGCGTTACCGAAGCAAAAGGCTATTATAAGCTGGGCGCAGTGTGCGCTGACTTTACAGCTTTTTCGGACAGCGACTCCCTGTATTACAAATCGGGTGTAACGGACGTTGCCGAAGGTTATGTGCAGGTAGACGACACGTATTCGTCTTCAGTTACGGAAGAAGAGATGAAAACCGTTGAATGGCAGAAAACATATCTTAAAATAAGCGGCGAGTATTATTGGAATCTTGAAGACGGAGAACTTCCCAAGTTAAAATAAAAAGATTGTCAAAAATTGGCAGGGGTATTGTATTTGCCGACCTTTTGTGATATAATAAACAAAAGGAGATTACAGTGAAAATCAGGATTACGGCAGATTCAACTTGCGATTTAGGAAAAGAACAAGCCGAGCGTTTCGGCGTGGATATTATGCCCCTAACCGTTGTTTTGGGAGACGACGTGTTCCGCGACGGCGTGGATATTGCGCCGCAGAACATATTTGACTATGTATCCGAAACTGGCGTGCTTCCTAAAACCGCCGCGCCGAGCGTGGACGACTATACGGCGTTTTTTGAAAAACAACTTGAAAAGGCGGACGCGGTTATACATATCAACATTTCGAAGCTGGCGTCCTCGTCTTACGACAATGCAACGGTTGCCGCAAAAAAGTTCAAGGGAAAAGTTTTCGCGGTGGACTCGATGGCGCTTTCAACGGGGCAGGGACTTCTCGCGGTGAAAGCCTGCGATCTCGCCGCCGAAAACAGAAAACCGCGTGACATAGTCGAAATTCTCGAAGGTCTGCGGCTGAAAATAAACACCTCTTTCGTACCCGACAGACTGGACTATCTGCACAAGGGCGGCAGGTGTTCGCTTGCTTCGTTGATAGGCGCGAAGGTGTTAAAACTGCACCCCTTAATCGATATGAAGGACGGCAAGCTTTACGCCAAAAAGAAGTATATGGGCGGGCTGGACAGGTGCCTTTCGGCGTACGTCAAAGACCTAGCGGAGAGCTACCCGCACTACGACAGAACGCGCTGTTTTATCACCCATTCAAACTGTGAGAAAGAAACGGTTGAAAAAGTGAGGGCGCAGGTAAAAAGCCTGTTTCACTTCGATGAGATTATCGAAACGGTCGCAGGCTCGGTGGTGACGGGACACTGCGGCAAAAACACCCTCGGAGTGCTGTTTATCTATGAATAATAAACTTGTCAGTGATTTAACGCAATGCTTTTTGATGCAAAAAAAGGCGGACGAGGCTTACGGCGACGTCTGCGCAATTTTGGATAACAATCTGAACAATATTGACTTTGACGATGATGACGACGTCAAGGAACTGTTCCATATAATCCTGAGGGCTTTGGATTACAGGGATAATAAATCCGAGTTTCACGGCGAAATCGGCATTAAGCTGCTTGAATATCTTATATCCAAGGGCTTTGACGTAAACTTTAAACTTCTTAAAAAAGAATGTCTCATCCTTTTCCTTGCGAAAGAACAGATAACACCCGAACTTTTCAGTCGGGTAGTGGCGCTGGGTGCGGACGTGTATTCCCATAACTATTGGGGGGATAACGTTTTGACGGTCACTTGCGGTGCGGACTTCGACAGCACGGAGGCTCTTGCAATTTTTATTATCGAAAATTACGACCTTTCCGTTTTGAACCATCCGGACAGGACCGGTTTTACGCCGCTGATGTACGCCGTTAAGCATAACAGACCCCGTCTTGCCGAGGCGCTTATAAACCACGGCGCGGACGTAAACGAGAAGGGCGGTGAGTCGGATTGCAGTCCGAACGGTTACGGTTTATCCCCCTTTGCGCTTGCGTGCTGGGACGGGAACTACGACATGGCAAAAATGCTGTCGGACGCGGGTGCGGACGAGCTTGCCTGCGACTTAAACGGCACGCCGGCGTCCTTTTTTCTGGCTTATACGCCCAACGGGTTTAGTGTTAAAAAAGGGGAAATTGTTTCCCTTCTTAAAAATATCGAGGCGACAGACGGGAACGGAAACACGTTGCTTTTAAAAGCGCTTGCATTTAACAAATATCCTTTGGATAAAGAGGTTGATCCGCGCTTTAACCCCGAAGTAATAAAAGCGTTAATTGCGCGCGGAGCAAACGTGAACGCCGCGGGCAACGACGGCAGACGTCCTATACACTACGCGGCGAAATGTTACGGCGATATTTACAAGGAACTTTTGGCCGCGGGCGCGGATATAAACGCCGTGGACAACGACGGCAATACCGCTTTGATTATCGAGTGTTTAAAGAGCGGTGAAAAAAAGGCGCGTATGCTTTTGAAAAAAGGCGCGGATTTCAGCATCAGAAACAATGCGGGCATGACTGCGGCGGACATAGCGGCGGCACACGGGCTTGAGGACGTCCTTGAACTGATGATTACGGACTGAGAAAAGCAGGTGCTTACAAACGCTTGACAAGGCGTTTTATGACTACTATAATGAAAGTACAATTTAAAGTTATTCTTTGGGGCGGGGTGCAATTCCCCACCGGCAGTAAAGTCTGCGAAGAGCGCGAAATTTCGTGCTCCCGAATCGGTGAAATTCCGATACCGACGGTATAGTCCGGATGATAAAAGAATTTTAAAGCGGTAAACTCGTTTTATTTGCGCTCCGGAATTTTTTTCGGAGCGCTTTTTTCAAAGAATACTTTAAAAATAAATTTTTAAGGAGTTCTTTGTAATGGAACAGGAAACAACACAAGTCGGGCAACAGCCCGACGGGCAAATCGGGCAGACAACCGAACAGACGGAGGCGGAAGCTTGCGTTGTAAAGAAAAAAAAGAGTGCGGGCGAATTTTTTAAAAACTATTTTACCGCAACCAGAATTGCGTATATGGCTATTTTTACGGCTATATCTTACGCGATAGGACTTTTGGATTTTTCGCTGATGCCCGCATCGCCCGTATCGTTTTTGAAGCTTGATTTTTCAAACGTGTTCGTGCTTATAGGCGGATTTTCGCTTGGACCCACGGCGGGAGTTATAATTGCGGTCTTGAAAGAGCTTTTGCACGCGCTTACAGTTGGACAGACTGCGTTTATCGGCGAACTTGCGAACATACTTATCGTTTTGCCTTACGTTCTTATTCCCTCTTTGATTTACAAGAGGCGCAAGGGCATAAAAACCGTGCTTTGGTCGGTTGCGCTCGGCTGCGTGGGGCAGTGCTTAATTTCGTTGCCGGTCAACTACTTTCTTACGTTCCCCGCATTTTACAAGGCTTTCGGCGGAACATGGGCTGCCGGTCAGGCGCTGTTCGTCAAGGTTTGGTACTGGGCACTGCTGTTCAATTTCATAAAAGTTCTGTGCATTTCGGCTGTGGTTATCGCTTTGTATAAACCGCTTTCAAGGCTGATAAAGATCACGGGCGAAAAATTTGCAAAATTAAAGAAAAAAACATGAAAATAAGGAGCGCGGGAGCGCTCCTTATTTTTCCATTTAAAAGCTTTTTATTGACATATAATC
>JAIDFD010000124.1 GCA_029054485.1 Clostridia bacterium
ATATGATAGAGGTTGCAATCTCTTACGCCGACCGCGAATTTACAGACGAGGAAAAGACCGCGCGCGCAAGATATGCCGAGCTTTACGATATGTACAAAAAGGAAACGGACGCCGAAAAGGAAAAGGTTATCGCCGCGGGCGGACTTTGCATACTCGGCACCGAACGCCACGAATCCCGCCGTATCGACAACCAGCTCCGCGGACGAAGCGGACGTCAGGGCGACCCCGGCGACTCGATATTCTTTATCTCGCTCGAAGACGACCTTGCAAAGAGGTTCGGCGGCGAGAGAATGAAACAGCTTTACAACGTATTCAAGATTGAAGAGGACCAGTGTCTGCAATCCAAAATGCTTTCACGCTCGGTTGAAAACGCGCAGAAGGCGATAGAGGGCAGAAACTTCGGTATAAGAAAGCACACCCTGCAATACGATGAGGTTATGAACGAACAGCGCAAGACAATTTACGGCGAGCGTATGAAGGTCTTGAAGGGCGAGGACGTGCATAGCCAGATGCTTAAATTTATCCCCGACTTCGTTGCAAAGGTAGTGGGCGAGACGGTCAACACCGAAGCCCTCCCCGAAAAGTGGGACGAAAACGCTTTGAACGAGGCTTTACAGCAGCGCGTCTATCCAGATGAGTGCGAGTTCGTCATCACGCGCGATATGCTTGAAAAGTGGGACTACGACTACGCGATTGACAAAATCTCCAAGGAAGTAGCAAAGGCTTACGAAAAGAAGATTGACAACATTTACGAAGAAACGGGCGGTCAGGTCGACTATCACCAGATAGAGCGCAACGAGCTTCTTCGCGGCGTTGACAGAAACTGGATTGACCACATCGACGCAATGGACCAGCTGAGAAAGGGAATAGGCTTGCGCGGTTATGCCCAGCAGGACCCCGTAATTGCTTACAAGCAGGAAGGCTTCCAGATGTTCGATGAAATGATTGACCGCATACAGACCAACACCATTTCAAGGCTGTTAAAGGGCAGAATCGTCCGTATCCCGCAAGCGCCCCGCACACCTATTGCACCCATTAATCCTGCGGTTGCGGCACGCGCAAAACAGATTGCCGAGGAAAAGGCGGCGGCTCAGCCCGCACCCGCACCCGCGCCTTCACCCGCGCAAAGCGCGCCTGTGATTGGCGATGCACCCAAATCTCCAGCAAACCTTATGGCAAACATCGGCGGCAAGGCACAGCCTAAGACGGTTGACAAACAGGCTAAGGCGGGTAGAAACGACCCCTGCCCCTGCGGAAGCGGCAAAAAGTACAAAGACTGCTGCTACTGGAACGACCACAAGTAATATGATTTTTTAAGTTTGATTTGCGGTTTGTCAATCAAGCAGAAAAGCAATAAAGATACGAGGATTAAACGTCACGTTTACGTTTGATTTGAGGACAGCCGTACTTGCGGCAATGAAATAAAGATACGAGGATTAAACGTCACGTTTATGTTTAAGGCAGACGATTACAGATTAAAACTAAAAGCCCTTGAAGGCACGCTAGCGGAGGCGAAGTACGCGCTTGATATAGACAACCTCGGCGCGCACCTCGACTCTCTCAAAGCCGAGCAGGAAAAACCCGAAGTCTGGCAGGACTTGGAAAAATCCAAAAAAATCGGCAGGGAAATTTCCGCGGTGGAAAACAAAATCAACTCCTACAAAAAGGGCGAAACCGCGCTTGCGGACGCCTTGGCGTTCGTTGACTTAATCGAAGAAGCTGACGATGAAAGTTTAATCCCCGAGCTTGAAGAAATGATTACCGCAGCCGAGGATGACATCGAGCAAATGCGTATCCGCGCCCTGCTTCGCGGCAAGTACGACGGCAACAACGCCATTTTAAACCTGCACTCGGGCGCGGGCGGCACCGAGGCGTGCGACTGGACGCAGATGCTTTACAGAATGTATACCCGCTATTGCGAGCGTTCGGGCTTTAAAGTAACCGAAATGGACTTCGAGGACGGCGATGAAGCGGGCTTAAAGAGCGTCAGTTTCCGCGTAGACGGCGAAAACGCTTACGGCTTTTTAAAGGCGGAAAAAGGCGTTCACCGCCTTGTCCGCATCTCCCCGTTCGACAGCAACAAACGCCGCCATACCTCGTTCGCGTCGCTGGAAGTTATGCCCGAAGTCGATGATGAGGCGGACGTTGAAATCCGCGATGAGGATATAAGGATAGACGTTTACCGTTCGTCCGGCGCGGGCGGACAAAAGGTCAACAAGACCGAAACCGCGATAAGAATTACCCACTTCCCCACGGGCATAGTCGTTACATGCCAGAACGAGAGAAGTCAGTTACAAAACAAGGAAATGGCTTTCCAGTATCTTCGCGCAAAACTCATTGAACGTCAGATAGCCGAACGCGAAGCCGCAGACGCCGAGCTTAAAGGCGAAATCAAAAAAATAGAGTGGGGCAGCCAGATACGCTCGTACGTTTTCTGCCCGTACACACTCGTCAAAGACCACCGCACCGGCTACGAAAATACCAACGTGCAGGCGGTTATGGACGGGGATATTCAGGGTTTTATTATCGACTATCTCAAAAAAACAATTTAAAAACGCATATATACTTCGCAATACTGCGTTAAGCTCCGCTTTTCTCGGGCTGCGTACGCAAAAGTACGCGCCCCGTCGAAAATGCTCGCTTGCCTTGTCTCGCTCGCATCTCTGCGTTTTTGGGCGGGGCAATTTAATTTTAACTTTGGCAGTGCAATTAACTTATGTACGGAAATTTCAAACTCAAAGACGAGCCGTTAATTTTAGGCATAGAATCAAGCTGTGACGAAACCGCCGCCGCCGTAATCCGCGGCGAACAACTTTTGTCAAGCGTAATAATTTCTTCCGCGGAAGAGCAGGCGAAATACGGCGGTGTAGTTCCCGAAATCGCCTCGCGCGCCCACACGGACGCCGTGGACGATGCCGTTCTTCGCGCCGTGAAAGAGGCGGGCGTAACAATCAAGGATTTAGACGCCGTTGCGGTGACTTACGGCGCGGGACTTTTGGGCGCTCTATTGGTCGGATTGTCCTTTGCAAAATCGCTCGCGTACTCGCTGAACGTTCCTCTTATCGCGGTAAACCATATCCGCGGACATCTCGCCGCGGCTTACCTTTGCGGCGAAAATTTAAAACCGCCCTATGTGACCTTGCTTGCAAGCGGCGGGCATACCGCGATTTTACATACGAAGAGTTACACCGAATTTAAAGTTTTGGGCGGCACCTGCGACGACGCGGCGGGCGAGGCGTTCGACAAAGTCGCAAGAATTTTAGGTCTGCCCTACCCCGGCGGTCCGAACGTGCAAAAACTCGCCGAGGGCGGCAGTGCTGATATTCCATTTCCCGCCGCGCTTGTAAAAAACAGCGAAAGAATGCAGTTTTCGTACAGCGGATTAAAGACCGCGGTTATGAACTATTGCCACAACCGCACCCAGCGCGGCGAACAGTTTAATCCCGCGGACGTTGCGGCTTCCTTTCAGGTTGCGGCGTTAGAGCCTCTCGTAAAAAAGACGGTGGAATGCGCAAAAAAACTGGGGGCGGACACAATTACCGCAGGCGGCGGGGTTGCTGCCAACGGTTATCTGAGGGCGCGACTTTCAAAAGAGTGCGAACAGGCGGGCTTAAAACTTATTCTGCCCGAAAAAAAATACTGCACCGACAACGCGGCTATGATTGCCGCCGAGGGACTTATTCAGTACCGCGCAAAAAACTTTGCACCCCTCGATATTAACGCCGCCGCGCAAATTCCGTTGAAATAATTTAAAAACGCTTTACTTTTTTGATTGGGTTTTATATAATTTAGTTACAACTTAACCTTTAAAGGCTTTGACGAAGGACAACGTTTTTAAGCGTATCGCTTTTCAGAGAGCTTCCGTTCGGTGCAAGGG
>JAIDFD010000125.1 GCA_029054485.1 Clostridia bacterium
GTACCAAGGGTGGAAAT
The DNA here is from genome assembly GCA_029054485.1 of Clostridia bacterium. Lineage (GTDB taxonomy): Bacteria > Bacillota > Clostridia > Christensenellales > Borkfalkiaceae > Coproplasma. The sequence goes on from JAIDFD010000125.1 coordinate 18, forward strand.
CTGCCGAGCGGCGTTACAGATAAATCAAACGGCGGATTTGACGTTACAGACGCGGGCGACTACGAAGTATATCTGACGCTTGTAGACGAAAAAAATACCTGCTGGTCAACGAGTACAACCAACCCTTTCACCAAGACGAGCTGGAGCGGCGCGAACGCGGGCGGCACTTGCAAAGTAGAGCTGAAAATGAACGCTTTTGAGCTGACGGTAAGCACGCTCGACTGCGACAAAAAGGAAAACGGTAGTTGGGTTTGGAATAAGGGCGATACCGCAACGGTCACCGTAAAAATTTCAGGATTTTTGCTTACCGAACACGCCACTCAGGGAGATACGGACTGCGTAACGCTGAGTTATTATTACACGCTTAACGGCGGAGCGGAAAACCCCGTTTCGGCAAAGACAGAGGACTATGATCCCGCAAGCAAAACCATATCAGCAACGATCGAGTTGCCTACAACCCTTTCGCCCGATACTAAATACGTATTCGGAGTTAAGCCCGACAACAGCGTGGGCGCGGGCAAAAACTATACGGTCAAGACCACGCTTGCGACCAAGCCGTTTACCGTTTCGGCAGAGGGGTTCGATCCCTCGGTACTGGCATGGACTTACACGGTCGACGGCGTTTTGGACCCGACAAAGAGAATAACGAGCGGCGGCAAGCTGACTTACGCGCTGAAAGCGGATTTGACGGCTACAGTTTACAACCCGCAGATTTTGCTCACTTTTGATTCGAGCGACTATTCGGATAAGGTCGAGATCGACACGTCAAATGGCACTGGTTACTTGGGTTCGGTAAACGTTTCGGCGGTAAGCGCGAATTACGCAACGAAGGTCGCGCTGAAAGTGGTGGACGGAAGTGATACGAAGTTTGTAAACAGCAACAACGACCCGAATATTACCGTTTCGGCGGACGGCAAGACGGCAACGGTCACATTGAAGTGGGAGATTGAAAAAGCCGACTTCGATTTGTCCGATATTGTCTGGGAATACTGGTACAAGGACGGTGACGGAAACGTTCATTTCGACGACTATACGCAGGCGATCGAATACAACGACAACCGCTGGGTTTACGTCCGCATTAAAGCAAGCTCTCTTCCAGCGGGATTAAATTTCAATACAAACTACACGGACGTTTTATCGGGCTACGATACATACGGCGAGAGGCAGAAAGCGGTCGGCAAATACAGCGTGACGTTTGACGCGGTAAACGATTTTTCTTACGACACAAATTCGTTCAACGCGCCCAATAGTACGGCAACAGCTCTGAAACTTAACTGGGAAATTACCGCCAAGTCGATAGTAGCGGGATTTAAAAATACGGCGCACAGTTTTTCGAATTCCAACGGTACGGGAACGTATTATCTGAGAGAGTTAAACCTTGCGGCGATGGGCAATCTGCCTGCAAACTATTTCGATCTGAAGTACTATGACGAGGACGGAAACGAAGTTACGCTTGCGCAGATAGACGCGGCGGCAGATCCTACCACGGAGAAGAGCTATACCGTCAAGGCGTTTATAAGCACAACGGTTGCGGCGGCGCAGAACTATAAGTTTGTAGACGCGTCTGGCAATCCCACTACGCCGAGCGCGACTTTCAAGACCGGCAGCAGCAACACTCCCGCAACCTTTACGGTGGACGGACAGGACGGCACTTCGCCGATTAAAGTTACTTATGACGGAAACGCGCACTTCGGCACGAATATCAAAGTTACCGATGAAAACGGCACCGAAGTTCCAGAAAGCGATTTCGAGGTAATCTATTACACAGGCAAAGTACCCGTAGAGGGCAACAAAATAAGCGGCGCGCCCACGGACGCGGGCGAGTACTGCGTTGAAGTGGTGCTGAAAAACGGCGCGGAAAATATCTATATCGTTACAAACGAGTATATCGCGGTTACGATTGAAAAAATCAAAATCGCATTGCCCGAAATAGACGAAATATTTTTCAATAACGATTTTGTAGACCTTGCCGACCATATGCACGGCAGTTGGGACGACTATAAGGATTCGGGCATAATCGTACTTAGCGGACAGTATACCGGTCTGAAATTTGCAAACAGCTATAAAGCGATTTTAACCATAACCGACTCCAACTTTTGCTGGGACTACGGCACGACCGCGGCAGCCGTCAGAAAGCTTGCAAGATACGCGCTTGCAGAGGACGGTATAAGCTGGACTGGCAACGAAACGGTTGCAAATCTGGACTGGGCTATTAATCCCTACGTTCTGAAAACTTCGGGCTGGAACTTAAAGGGTGGCGACGGAGCGGTTTACACAATCCCCGCCAACCTTTTGGAAGGGCTTGACGTAGAATTAAGCTATATGTATTACACCGACAAGGCGAGCACTCCTCTTGGCGACGGCGAGAGCCTCGTTGCGGGATCGACCTACTTTGTAAAAGCGCAGTTGTCGGGCTCGGGCGCAACCAACTTCGTGTTCGAGGACAGCAACGCAACGACTTCGGACTTTGCGACTTACAAAATCCCGAAGAGCGGAGTTTCGGCGGCATTGGGCGCGGTAAAGGACTTCTTCGGCAAGACATTGCTCGGGCTTGCGTACTGGGTTTGGGCGTTAATTTTGCTCGCAGTGATTATACTTCTTATCATCATAATCGCGGTTGCATGCAAGCGCAGAAAGAACAAGGAAGAGCGCGAGGAAATCAAGGCGCGCAAAGAGGAAGAGCGTCAGCGCAAGGAAGAGGAACGCCAACGCCGCGAGGAAGAGCGTCAGGCGCAGAAAGAGCGGCTTGAAGAGGAGCGCAGACTGCAAAAAGAAAAGCTCGACGCGGAGCGCGAGCTTGCGAAAGCGAAGCAGGAAGCCGAGCTTGAAAAGATCCGCGCACAGGCGGGAATGGGCATGGCAGGCGCAGGTATGGCTTCAATGGCTATGCAACAGGCTCAGCCTGCACCGCAAGCACAACAGCCTGTGCCTCAACCTCAGCAACAAACCGTTCATTATTCTCCCGATAATTCTGCACTTGCGGAAATAAGGGCGGAGCTTGCGGAAATCAAGGCAAGGCAAAACGCGGGCGCGGGTTATGCGCAACAGCCCGTGCAACAGCAACCTGCGATAATGCAGGTGCCTGCGCCTCAGCAGTATTCTGCGCCTGCGGGCGGCGGCGATATGATGGCTTTGGTTCAGACGCAGCTTGCCGAAATGCGTGCGGAGCATAACTCCGCGTTAAAGACCGAGCTTGAAATTATGAAGTTGCGTATGGACCAAAAACAACAGTACGCACAGCCCCAACAGTTCGGACATAGCGGCGGTTATACGCAAAACGGCGCCGAGATTTTGGGCGACGCGCTGATTGCGGCATTTACCAAAATAATGTCGCAGGGACGAATCGTCCACGAACAGCCCGCGCCCGCGGCTATACCGCAGAACGTGGAAGAGAGTACGCAAAACTCGCACGCGCAGTATCCGTCCGATGCGGTGATAACAACCACTACCACGGTTGACACCACAAAGGCGAAGCCTGTAATGAGGGCGCGCGATGAGGACTCTAACTTTGACGTAGATGGTTTCTACGACAAGTTTGAATA
>JAIDFD010000126.1 GCA_029054485.1 Clostridia bacterium
CCGTGCGCATTTGCGCACGGCGGCTTTAATATTTAATGATTGCTTTTTTTGCTGCCCGTATCATCTTCAAGTCCCAATAAATAGTCGGAAGTTACTCCCAAATACTCTGCAATTAAATAAATATTTTCCGCAGTCGGTTGAACGTTGCCGTTAGTCCAGTCGGAAATACTCATAGCCGAAACGCCTATATTTTTTGCTAAATTGCGCTTGGATATTTCCCTTTCCTGTATCAGTTCGTTCAGTCTGCTTGCAAATTGATTTTTCATATGTATATTGTAAGATATTTTTTACAAAAAATGTTTAACATAAGATATGTCTTACGGTTAAGAGAACGCTTGTTTGACCGGAACGGAGGCAACGCAAGATTATCCGCAATTAAGAAACGCGGTTAAGCAGAGCGCTTATTGGGGCGACTTTACGCTTTTAATTCTGCGGGCGGTAATCAGCACGCAAATCAAAAATCCCTCGTCCGTGCGCGTAACTTCAACCGAGGCTTTGCCCTCTGTTTCAAAATACTCGTCCGTAACCCTTTTAAGGTCAGACAAAAACAACTCGCGGTCGTAGTCGGACATATCGTCCCTGTCCAGCGAAATCATAGCCGTTAGATTTTGAGTCATAATCTTTCCCTCACTTTTCTTTTAATATATCCGTTTATCCCGAAGTAGGGGCGCAACACGTTACAAAACCCGTCGCGCTTGCCGGCAATATTTTCGGCGGCAATTTTAAACGCTTTCAGCGTTTCGTTTTTCCACCTGCCAAGCTGTAGCGACAAATCCTCGGGTATTACGGCTTTTAAATTCATTCTGAGCAGCGATGCAATTTCCTGCGCCGTCATAACCGCGCCAGACAAAATCTGCCCGCCGTTCAGCTTGTTCACAATCAGCCCCAAATCCTTCATTCCCCCGTCCGACAGCCGCGAACGGCAGAAATCCGCGCTCTTGATTGCTGGGGCGTAGGGGTCGGTGACTATTATCGCGCAGTCGCACGCGGACGGCGAAATGTTGTCGCAGAGTATGTAGTCGAACAATCCGTCGACCTCGTCGATTGCTCTTACAGCCGCCTTCCAGTCTTCAAGCCCCATCGATGAAATAAACGATAAATTGCCCGTGGACGGGTGCGAAACCAGCGTCTGTTTCGCGCGGCAGGCTCCGCGCGAGTAGTCTGCAAGGGTGTACACCTGCATATTTGTGCATCCGCCTATCTGCATACCGCACGCCGTCACCGTGTCGCCGTCTACAACCAAAGTTCTTTCGCCCAGCCCCGCAAGAGCAAGCCCCAGACCTACGCAACAGGTAGTAACTCCCGTGCCGCCCTTTAAACTTGTCATATAAATCTTTTTTGCCACAAAAACTCCTCTTATTAAATTATAAATTAATGTAATAGTCGTAAATTGCGAGAGTTTGTAAATTATTGCAATTTTTTCCTGGGCAATGTAATAA
>JAIDFD010000127.1 GCA_029054485.1 Clostridia bacterium
GCACGTTCAGAACAGAACGCCGGAAACGTGATGCACGCGGCGCGCTCGTCCGATGAAACGCGCCTGCTCAATATTTACCGCACACTTTCACCGGATATGCGGCAAACGCTTTGGAGTTTGCTCGAAACGTGGACCCCCACAATTTCCAACAAAAACAAAGCGTAACAAAAGACTTGTATTTTTGATTTTCTGTAATAAAATACCCCCTACTACACGCAGGGGGAAATTTTATGCACCATACACTTTTTATTGAAAATGAAGATTATCAGAGTTTAAAAGGCTTTTTCGTACTTCTCGGAAAGCTGATTTACTCGATAGACCAATCTAAACAGGAGGCAGAATTATTATCAAGATTTAAAGATGTCAAAAGCAATAATATTCTGAAATCTATTCCACAGGAGGATATTTCAGAATTGAAACCAAAAACATTTAAACGCACAATACATATCGATGGTTGCGATGTACACGTCAGAACGCGCAAGAACGGCAAACGCGGTTTGCGCTTCGAGCTTCGATACCGCCGCGGTGGTCTGAACGTGAACGCCTCGGATAAAGACCGCGCAAAGGCGATTGCCAAGTTCACCGAAAAGCTTAAAACCGCGCTCCGAGCCGTGAACGTTCCGAAAGTTCCTGACACTTTCCACGAGTTCGCAACATACTACTTTGAAACGTTCCGAAAGCGCAAGGTCGCTGAAAAAACGCTACAAGCCGATTTAAGCCGATATAAAAATAATATCTTACCGCGCTTTGGCTCTACTCCCCTGCGCTCGATTACGCCCGGCGAGTGCCAAACTCTGATTGACGATATTTTGAACGCCGGACACGAAAAGACGGCGCAGGACATTTTCTCGCTGATGAACGTTATTTTTAAATCAGCAATCGCGCACGGTATTATAGAACGCAATCCGCTTGCAATCGTTATCCCGGTTACGCACGACCGAGAACACGGCAAGGCACTTACCAAAGACGAAGAACGTAAACTGCTTGACGTAACCGCGGGAACGCCGTATCAACTTATGTACGCAGTCGCGCTATATACCGGGTTGCGCCCAAACGAGTACTGCACTGCACGTATTGAGGGCGCGTTCATAATCGCAGTAAATAGCAAACGCAAAACAAAAAAAGTCGAATATAAAAAAATTCCGATTACCCCTATGCTCCGCCCTTATTTGGCGAACATAACGGAATTGAAATTCAGTAGTCCGGACTACTTGCGGCGCAAGTTCCTTTCGATACTGCCCCGGCATAAGCTCTACGACCTGCGAACGACTTTTTATACGCGCTGTCAGGAATGCGGCGTTGCAGACGTTGCGCGAATGGAATTTGTCGGGCATTCCCTCGGAAAGCTCGGCGATACTTACACCGACCTTTCGGACGAATTTCTTTTGCGCGAGGGCGAAAAACTTATCTATTAATATAATCTTTCGCGCATTTTGCCCCAAACTTGCCCCAATGTACCGTTTTGAAACGTGTCCGCGGGGTCAACATACGCCGTTTTCGTGCGGATTTGCCTTAATTTACGACCATTTTGCGGGATTTCAAACTCTATCGTGAGTTCGATTCCCGTAGGGGTCACCAATCTCAGTCTAATTCAAATATTTCACAAAGATATTCGGTTAGACTGATTTTTTATGCTGTAAAACGGTACTTTATGCCGCAAAAGCCGCTTGGTATGAGAAAGGGGCGTGTTAAGCTGTTCTGCCAACGGCAAACAAAAAGCCCCTCTGGGGCTGGTGGCTTGGCTTTTTGCCTTACCAACACACCCAAGGTAGTACTTTTTGCCGTTTCGGATGGAAACAAGCGGAAAACCCGCTTTTCAGTTGCACGCTATCGCGTTTAATATCATTCATCAGCTAAATTATTTTAACTATTCTTTTCCCAAAATGCTACGGCTCGGTCAAACCACCCTTCGGCAATCGTTCCGATACCCAAACCGAAACCGTGCGGAATTCCTGCATAAGAATGATATTCCGTAGGAACGCCCATAGCCGCTAAATTATCTATGCGCGTTTTCATTGTGCGGTAGTTTGCGATTCCGTCGCTCTCTCCCACGCAAACAAAAGTTGCAGGCTCGCCGCTTCGATTATAATCGGTATGTCCCGTGTATTGAATAACCGCCGTACTCGGCTTGGGAATATTAGTCGCGCCACCAAACTGCTGAACACCGTATGAAGAAATTGTTGCCGCCATTCTTCCTCCTGCGCTGCCGCCCCAAACGGAATATCCGCTTGTATCAACGCCAAGTTCTTCGGCATAGTGGAAAATAAACGTGATTGCCCTTGCCAAGTCTTCATAAGCCGTTTGCGCGCCCGGACGGTAAATAATCGCAAATGCGTTATAACCTTTTTTCGAGAGGTCCAATGCGTGCGGGAAACTGTCATGCATTGCACCGACGTATGCCCAACCTCCGCCTGCGCACGTTACGGCAAATTTAGCATTCTGCTCTCCTCTGAAAAAGAAAAGTCCCGTGTCAGCTTTTCGGGGATCTGCCGCTTTTTCCGCATCAGTATAAATATCATAAAATACCTGATTACCTTGAAGCGTTTGGTCTTTGAAATAATTGCAGATTTCTACCGTATGCGCAACGTTGATATAGTTATACCAAGTGAGCCTCAAATTGCTGAGCGTAGTTCCGCTATAATATCCGCTGTTTACAGGGAATATCATTCTGCCGAAGTCCCCGAACACGGGATCATTTATTACGTCGGATATACTTGTATTAGCCGTATAGCGTGTTGTCGTA
>JAIDFD010000128.1 GCA_029054485.1 Clostridia bacterium
ATTTTTTAAAACTTGTGGTCGGGCTTCCGCCCGACCACAATATATTGTGTTTTAGTTTGCGGCGTGCAGTATCAACTGCGCCAAATCGAGGGCGTTTTTACTGCCTATTATGCCCGCGCCCATATCTACCGCTATATCCATATCTGAAATATTTGAAACTCCGTCCGCCTTAATCGTACACTTGTCCTTGACAGCCGCTTTCATTTTTGCAATGACTTCGCCATCGAACGTTCCGCCGAAGTAACCCGACTGCGACCTTATAGAGGTAATCCCGCAATCCGCCGCAATCGAGCAGACTTTGGTAAGCTCCTGGTCGGTTAAAAGGGTGCTTTCAACGTTGATACGCACGGCGCGGTTTTTAGCCGATTTTTTAAGTTTTTTGAACTCGCGCTTGACGTAGCCCCAGTTGCCGTCCTTGATATAGGCAATCGGCGCTGTGACTTCCGCCTCGTCCACTCCGTCTTTTACCGCTTGTTTTACGAGGGCGCACTTCATTTTGGTGGTGTCGCCGCCGTGGGGGAATGAAATGCAGGCAATAAGCGAAACCTGCGGGTCTTTGCCCAAAAAGCTTACACAAGACTTAACGTAGTTGGGCAAAACGCACACTGCGCCGATTTTCAGTCTTTCCGCTTCCTGGCAGGCGCGGCGAAGGGTCGCCTTTTCCACCGTTGCATCGGTCAGATTGTATTCGAGTTTTGCAACCTGACCGCAAGCCGCTTCCAAATTCATTTTGCGTTTAAACTCGGCATAGCGCAGTTTTTCCTGCTCTTCAAAATTTTCGTCTAATTCTTCCATAATACACCTAAATTTTATAATATTTTTATTAATAAGCCGTTTATAATCAAATTATGGCTATTGGTATCTTATATCTGTTTTTGACCTTCGTAATATGTTTTATTCTCGTGCATATAGTAAAACTTGCTTACATAGGACTTAAAAGCGTGAGAAAAAAACCCGAGGCGCCCAAGGAAAAACCTGCGCCCGAGCCCAAGCCGAAAAAGCCTGAGCCCGTTTACTATATTGTAGAAAAGAAGAAAGCAAAAAAGTCCTATTCCGCGCCGAAAGAAATTCAGTTCAAAGACTAATCTTCGTAGCGGGTAAGATTTTTGCCGTCCTCCCAAAGACGCTCCAAGCGGTAAAAATCCCTTTCTTCATCGCCGAAAAGGTGAACGATTACGTCTGCGTAATCCAAAACCGCCCACCTGCCGTTTTGGACGCCCTCGGTTCTTCGCGGAATTTCACCGTACTCTTTTTCAAGTTTTTCTTCAAGATTTTCAGCAAGTGCTTTAACCTGTATTTTAGACCTGCCGCCCGCGATTACGAAGTAGTCGCAAAGGCTGGTCTTTTGTTCTACCGCGATATAAACTATATCGTTCGCCTTTTTATCGGATAAAATTTTGCAAATTAACTGCGTTTTTTCTTTACTCGTCATTTTTTTGTTCCTTTTAAAAATTCGTATGCTTCGATTGTTTTTTCGTAAATTTTTTCGCCTTTTGAATTGAGGTAATCGATTTGCCGTTTCAGCGCGGTCAAAAGGCACTCGTCGACGTCCTTTTTGAAAAGCGCGCGCAATTCGTTAACTCCTTCAAAGGTTCTGCCCTCTTCCAACATATCGCTTAAAAAAATCAGTTTTTCAAGCGGGGACATATCAGCCCGCCCGCTCGTGTGATATCTTACCGCGTTCAAAATATCTTCTTCGCTCACATTAAATTCACGTTCGGCAACGTATGCTCCAGCGTACTGGTGCAAAACCTGTTCGGGAACGCCTTCGGGAAAGGTAAAGCCTTTCAAAAGCGGGCTGTCCGCATTCAAATATTTCGCGCAGTCGTGAAGTGCCGCGGCGGTTATTGCCTTAGCCTCGGAAACGTGCGCCCTTTTGCAGTTTTCCGCCGCAGTGACCGCAACGCCGACTGTGTGCTTCCACCGCTTTTCGGTAAGTAAATTTTTAACTTCCGCAAGGCGTGGTATACGGTAAAT
>JAIDFD010000129.1 GCA_029054485.1 Clostridia bacterium
TTTTGCCGCAGAGCAAAAGAAGAGAAGACCCTTTGCCGCGCGCCGCACGGCGCGCGGCAAGGAGGTAAACTTATGGCAGATAAAGCGGCGGCGCAAATAAAAAAAGGATAAGTCGAATGTGTGATTCGCGCCGCCCGCTTATATTTGGAAAAAGCAAATTACTTTGTTGTTGTAAACAATAAGGAGGAAAGTATATGAAAATACAGAAAAGGAATATAACCACGGTAATATTAGCAATACTTTGCGCGATTGCGCTTGCAATCGGCGTAAGTTTTGTTTTGCCGAAGGTTGAAAATTTATCGGCGAATGCCGCAGGCGGTATTTACGATGATGCAAATAATACCTTTGTTGAAAGCGAGCTAAATGCGCTTGCGCAAGCTACGGGACAATATAAAAATTTAAACGAATTAGTTAAAGATGTTAAAAGTGGTACAACACTTAAGGCAAATGATTTCGGCAGTTATGTGGTATCATTCGGTGGTATGGACTGGTGGCCAGTGTACTTAACAAATGCAGGCGATAAAACAGTTCTTACTCTTTGGCTGAAGGAGTCTATTGGCGATTACACATGGTCGGATGGTTCTCAGTCGGTGGGTGCAGCTAATCCACGAAGTAATAACTATTCTACTAGCTGGTTGCACGCAGCTATTAATGCTGGCAACACCAGTGCTGGATGTTATTACTATTATCCTAATCTCAATAATGGTGTCTGCACCCAGTATGCGAATAGCTCACGATCTCCAGTGGCACCTATTGAGCCAACAAATTTTAATACATTTCAAGATTTTGTAAGTGGCGGAAAATATGCTGATGTGATTCTACCTGCGGGTACAGTTGCTTTCGGCTCTAACAGAAACGATACTCCGGGTTATAGCGAATCAGGCTATTCTTCGGAATGGGCAGCTGATAACCTTTTCTTGCCTTCTTTTCAAGAAGTGATGTCTGGTGGAGACTGGAAGTGTACCGCAACGCAATGGGGGAGTTCAAATATTTGGCTTCGAACTGGGCTAATGACGAATTACCAGAATGCCTATACGTTTTGTGCCGGTAGTTTTACTGGCCCAGGTGTCGCGGCCGTTGTCGGCGTTCGCCCTGCTATTCATTTGGATGTAGGATTGCTTGTTGTTGGACCAAAAGATGTTGAGGTGGTTTATAATGGAAACGCTCAAACTATTGCCAATGTTGATGAGGATGATAAAACGTGGTACGACAGTACTATAATGGATTTAACCTATCCCAGCAATACAGACGATATGAAAGTTGCAGGCACTTATTCCGTTAAGGTTGAGCTAAATGCGCAGGCCATTGCGGACGGGTTGAAGTTTGTCGGTAAGCCTGACGGCGCAAAAGGTGAAACGGAATCTATAAGATATTTTGATTTTAAAATTAAACCTAAGCCGATTTCTGCACCAACGGTACAAAACTCAACCCAAACGTATAAAGCGGCTGAGTATGAGTTTGGTCTGAGCGGCTATGACAAGGATATAATGAGCGTGCCGAGCGGCGGCTATATATCAAACAACGGCAGTACAATAACTTGGGACAGCTCGGCAGAAAAGTTTAAAGCCACGGACGCTTCTACATACACTGTAAAATTCCATTTAGACAGCCAAAACTATGTTTGGGACGTAGGTAACGGTACTACGGCAGACCAGTCTAAGACGATAACCATAAACAAAAAAGAAATATCTATAACAACGACCCCAGCGGCGAATTCTGGTCCCAGCTGGGGCTTGGGTGAAACAGCAAGTATAGCTGTAACGGCATCGAGTGGAATAACCGCCGCGAACTATGTACCTGATTTTGTATTGAATATGTACTATATCAAGGACGGTGATACAGCCAATCCTTTAACAACCGGTATAGACAGCAGTGCAATGACTTTGGACGTATCGCAGATAGAGAGTTCCGGCGAATACAAGCTGTGTATCGAGCTTACGTCTGCACCGGCGAACAAAAACTATAGCATTAACAACGACAAGTTTGAAATGCCGTTTACAATCGGTTCGGGCGCGGTAGATACAAGCGTCATCAACTGGCAGTACAAAGAGGGCACGGGCAACGCGGCGGACCTGTTTGACGCAAGCGGCGTGCAGGAAGTCCTGCGTTATAAAAAAGACGGCAACGATACTGTTAAGTATTATATACTTGCAAATATCAACACTTCGGGCAGCTATCTGAGCATAGATAACAGTTATAGCAGCAATGGCTATACGAACGGTTTAATGACCACCAACTCCGCCGGCGCGACTGTACAGTATGCCGACAAGGTCGGTACATACAAAACCCGCGTTGTGTTGAACACGGACAGCGACCACGTATTCGACGATGACCATAAGCTTGATACGGACGGTTTAAAGGGCTGGTATGAAATAGAGTGGACAATAAGCAAAGGCAAGATAGACCAGGACTATTTAGACAACCTGAATGAGAATCTGCAGTACCGCGTGGCGGGCGGTGCATGGCAGACCTATGACCCTGACAATCCCCCTGCCTACGGCTCGGGGACAATAGAAATCAGGTTCAACCCTGCGAAGTATCCGGACGGCGTAAGCGCCGCTGAAATAACCGTAAACGACAAGAATACTGCTATCGGCACGTACACGGCGCAGGTGAAGTTTACAGTAGATACCAATAATTACGAGACGATAACTACCCAGTCGTTCCAGTGGCGAATCGGCGCGAAGCAGATAGAAGTGGACTGGACGTCCGAGAACTGGACGGACGCAAGCGGCGACAACGTATTGGACGATTACGGCGTACCTTACCAAATCAAGGTACTCAATATCGACGACGATTTAAAACAGTATGTAGAGTATCAGTATTATGTCGCTAACTCCGATTTGAGTATGGGCTCATACGTCGGAACCAACGAAATCGGCTTGGAAGCATTGACTTCCGCACCGTATAACGCAAGCTCGGTCAACCCGATATACGTATACGTTAAAGCTGTAATCAAGAGCGGCGTAGACCAGTATGAATTAAAGGACGACAGCGGCGATGACTGCACGCTTCTGTTCAGGCTCGGCGCAACGAATACGCTTGTGACTGTAACGCAGAACGCAAAGGAAATGGTTTACGGCGAAAGCGGCTTCAATTCAACGATACTTACGTTAATAGCTAGCGACACCAACGCGGCGTTGGGCACTAACTTTATAGAGGGAATCTACGTCTACGACCCGCAGGGCAACGAGCTTGGACTGTTGAGCGCATTCGACGGAACAACCGCAACCGCGGGAACGTATACCATAAAAATCGTACTTACCGAAGCGGGCAATGATACATACACGCTTACGCCCGGTGCAAAGTATACCTTCACGGTAAAGCCCAAGGCGATACCGGTACCGACTTTGAGCGATATAGTGTTCAATAACCAGTTTATCGATTTAAGAGATTACCTCGGCGGCAGCTGGACGGAGTATCAGAGCATAATCAAACTCGGCGGCACTTACGACGGCGTGAAGAACGTAGGAACGTACTCAGTGACGCTTACTTTGACGGACGAAAACTATTGCTGGGATTACGGCACAAGCGCGAGTCCTGCAAAAGCAACAGTGAAATACAGCCTGACGGATAACGTAGTATGGAGCGGAGACGAAACAGTAGCGAGCTATGACTGGAAGATAGCGCCCTATGTTTTAAAGGCTTCGAGCTGGAATCTGGGCGGTAAGGAAGGCGCGGTTTATAACATACCTGCCAACCTTACCGAGGGCTTGGACGTGGATATAAATTATTTGTACCACACGGACAAAACGAGCAATCCTTTAGGCGATGGCGAGAGTTTAGAGGCAGGCAAGACCTACTTTGTAAAAGCGCAGCTTATCGGTGCGGACGCAAGTAACTTTGTGTTCGAGGACAGTAACGCAACGACTTCGGACTTTGCAACGTATAAAATCCCGCAGAGCGGCGCGGCGGCGTTTATGAACAGCGTCAAGGACTTTATGACCAAGACCTGGCTTGGGCTTCCGGTATGGGCATGGTTCCTTATCGCTTTGGCGCTGTTGATATTTTTAATAATCATAATAGTAGTAGCATGCAAGCGCAGGAAATCTAAGGAAGAGCGCGAAGAAATCAAGGCGCGTAAGGAAGAGGAAAGACAGCGCCGCGAGGAAGAGCGCCAAATGCAGAGAGAAAAGCTTGAAGCGGAACGCGAGCTTGCGAAAGCGAAGCAGGAAGCCGAGCTTGAAAAGATCCGCGCACAGGCGGGAATGGGCATGGCAGGCGCAGGAATGGCAACAATGGCTATGCAGCAGCCTGTTCAGCAGGTACAACAGCCTGTGCAGGCGGTGCAACCTCAGAACGATATGAACGCGCAAATGCTCGCGGAAATGCGTGCGCAGATAGCAGAGCTTCGCGCTGAAAACAGAGCGGCTCAGGCGCAGGCGCAACAGCAAATGTCAATGCCGCCCATGCCTCAGTACATTCAACAACCCGTGCAAATGCCTATGCCGCAGTATATGCCCATGCCTCAACCGAGCGCGGACGGCGGAGCGTTGGCAAGGCTTGAAGCGCAGATAAACGCAATGCAGGCAGAACAGCGCGCACACTACGATGCGGAACAGCGTGCGGAGCTAGCGGCAATGCGTGCTGAACAGCACGTTGACAGGGAATCACGCAACAGTGCGGAACTTGCGGCAATGCGCGAACAGCTTCGCGGAGGTTATAACGGCATACCCGATTACAGCGTACCGCACGGACAGCAGACCTACGCACCTCAGACCCACGCAATGGATATGCTCGGCGCGCTAGTTGTGGCGGCGTTGAAAAATATCGCAACGGGTGACAAACCCGAGCCCGCGGCGGCGATACCGCAGAACGTGGAAGAGAGTACGCAAAACTCGCCCGCGCAGTATCCGTCCGATGCGGTGATAACGACTACTACAACGGTTGACACCACAAAGACGAAGCCCGTTGCACGCAACCGCAACGAGGACAGTAATTTCGATATAGACGGCTTTTACGACAATGCAGACTTTTAATGAAACTTAAAATAGGCGGCAGTGCGGCTATGTAAAGAAACAAAACGGAAGTAACTTTTGTTACTTCCGTTTTTTGGTTGAGGCAATGGGATTTGAAATATCTGCGAATAGTGAAATTATAGAATATTTAGATGCTATTTTTTTAGCGGTAAAATAAGTTGTAAGATATTGTCCGCCCAAATCTTGCCCCAAGGAAATAAAATATGTTAAATGGTTAAGCAGGCTTGAATTTGAACGAAGCGGCATTTGCTAATCAAATTATTATTTAATTGATGTAGTAGCAGGTTTACCGTACAAATTCATTGCACAAACGAAAATTAAAAATTTTTTGGAAACGTTTCCAAAAATCCTTGCATTTATAAAAAACTTGTAGTATAATACAAGAAAAGTTAGTTTTTAACATTTTTAGAACAAATTTTTCAGTCAAGGGGGGAGCAAAATGGCTGGATTATCTCTTAAACATATTTATAAGGTATATCCTGGTAG
>JAIDFD010000013.1 GCA_029054485.1 Clostridia bacterium
CCGTTGTAGAGGAAGTTCTTGACAGGGAAAATGAAATTTCCTTGGAGGACGCGCACGCAATTAAAAAGAGCTATAAACTGGGCGACAAAGTAACCGAAAAGTTTGTGCCCAAGGATTTCAGCAGAATTGCGGCGCAGACCGCAAAGCAGGTTATACTGCAAAAGCTTCACGAAACAGAGAGAGACGCGGCCGTAAACGAATTCTCCGACAAAGAGGGCGAATTGCTAGTCGGCGTAGTCAGAAAAATAGATGCGAAAAACGTTTATATAGAGCTTGGCAAAGGTCAGGTTGAAGGCTTAATGCTTCCTTCCGACCAAGTTCCCGGCGAAAAGTATAACGTTAACGATAAACTTAAAGTATTTGTCAAAAAAGTCAAAAACGGATTCCGCGGTGCGCAGGTTCTTGTCAGCCGCGCATCGGCGGGACTTGTAAGAAAGCTATTTGAAGAGGAAGTTCCCGAAATAAAGCAGGGTACTGTAATCATAAAGGAAATCAGCCGCGAGGCAGGCGCAAGGACTAAAATTGCGATTTACGCGACCGACCCCAGAATAGACGCGATAGGCTCATGCGTGGGCAACAAGGGCGCAAGGGTCAACGCTATAGTCGAAGAGTTGAAGGGCGAAAAAATCGACATTATCCCTTGGTCGGAAAATCCTCTTGAATTTATCGCAAAATCATTATCCCCCGCAAAGGTTATTTCCGTAACCCAGCTTGACGGCGAAAACACCGCAATGGCGGTTGTACCCGATGATAAGCTTTCGCTTGCGATAGGCAAGGACGGACAGAATGCCCGCCTCGCGGTAAGGCTTACCGGCTGGAAGATAGACGTGAAGAGCGAGTCTGCCGCACGCAAGCTTGAAATGGAACATGCTACCGAAGAAAGCTTAGAAGAAGTTACTGAAGAGGTTGGCGGAGCAGAGTAATGCCCAAGACGAAAAAAATTCCGCTCAGAATGTGCATTGCATGCAGGGAGCTGAAAGAAAAGAGAGATATGCTACGCGTTGTTAAAGACGGCGAGGGCAAAATATTTATCGATTTTTCGTCCAAGGCTTCGGGGCGCGGCGCATATGTTTGCGACAATCCCGAGTGTATCGGCAAACTGAAAAAACAAAGGCTTTTGAACAAGGTTTTTTCTTGCGAGGTCGACGGCAGCGTTTATACGGCAATCGAGGAGGAGTACTTTGGCGCAAAGTAAAGTTCGCAGTTATATCGGATTTTGCATCAAGGCAAGAAAAATTACTCTCGGTGCTAACGCCATAGGGACGCTATACAGCGGCGTATATCTTTTGATACTCGATAAAAAAGCCGCAAAAAATTCATTGAGATTTGCACTTAAATATAAAAGAAGATTTGCTTGTCCGCTTATGCTCTGCAACGAAAATTTTGAGGACGTTGTAGTTAAAAAAGATTGTAAGCTGGCGGCAATTAGAGATAAAAATTTAGCGGACGCAATTTTAAATAGCGGCGATAATAACTACGAATTATATACCGAAGGCGGTGATTAGTATATGGCAGCAAGATACGAGGATATTGAAAATATCGGCAAGTTGATTTCAGACGGAAAAGTCGCGGACTTTTCCAAAAAAGTCGGCGCGGCTGAGAAAAAAGTTGCTGAAATTCTGAAAAAATTATCAGATTTGGAAAAAGAAAAGCAAGCCAAAAAACTTGAAGAAGAAAGGCTTGCCGCAGAAAAAATTGCTGCGGAAGAGGCAGCAAAACGCGCTGCAGAGCAGGCGGCAAAAGCGGCCGAAGAAGCTGCCGCACAGACCAAGGAAATTGAAAAGCCTGCACAGCCTGCGGTCAAGGCTGAAAGCCATACGGCGGCTAACACTGCGCCCAAGGAAAACAAAACTTTTGTAAACCACGATACTCGTCCGCAGAAGCCCGCGCCGAGAAACCCGCAGTTTAACAACAGGTTTAACGGCGGCAACTCGGCTCCTTCAAGATCGCCTCAGGCAACGAGGTTTACCGCACCCGCGGCATCAGCGCCTGCGGCACAGCCCGCGAAGAATAAAAACTTCGGTCCGGACAAAAAGAAGCAGAGCTTTGACAGAACCTATGTTGAAAAAGACAGACGCACAATGTCAAAACGCGCCCTTGTCAAACAGCAGGGCGCAAGCATTGACGACTTTGACGAGAATAAGAGCGGTTACAGAAAATTAAGATTAAAGAAAGACAAAAAACAGCAAAGCGCGCAGACTATAAAAATCGAGCGTGCTGTCGTTACTACTAACGATATTCCTTTGAAATCCCTTTCCGAAAAGCTTGGTATTTCAGCGGTTGAAATTACAAAACGCCTTTTCAAAGAGGGCGTAATGAAAACGGTTAACGAGTCAATCGACTACGATACCGCGGCGTTGGTTGCGGCGGGACTCGGTATCGAACTTGAATACAAGCCCGAAAAAACCGCAGAAGAGGTGCTTTTTGAAAAACAGGCGGATACTGTTGAAGAAATCGAAAGCCTTGTTCCCCGCGCACCTGTAGTTACCGTAATGGGACACGTTGACCACGGTAAAACCTCGCTTTTGGACTATATACGAAAGACCAACGCGGCGGCAGGCGAAGCGGGCGGAATAACTCAGCATATAGGCGCATACACGGTAACGGTGAACGGCAAGGGTATTACCTTTATCGATACCCCCGGACACGAGGCATTTACGGCAATGCGTGCGCGTGGTGCGCAGGTAACCGATATCGTTATCCTCGTGGTTGCCGCCGATGACGGCATTATGCCCCAGACGATTGAGGCGATAAACCACGCAAAAGCCGCAAACGTATCAATTATCGTTGCGGTCAACAAGATAGATAAAGCAGGCGCAAATATTGACAAGGTCAAGCAGGATTTGACGGGCTACGGACTCGTTCCCGAAGAATGGGGCGGCGATACGCTGATATGTCCCATTTCCTGTAAGACGGGCGAAGGTATTGATTCGCTTTTGGAAAGCCTGTTGCTTATAGCCGAAATGAAGGAGCTTTTGGCTAACCCCGCAAGGGAAGCGCGCGGCGTAATTATCGAAGCCCGACTTGATAAAGGCAAGGGACCTGTTGCAACAGTACTGGTACAGAACGGAACCTTGCATACGGGCGACAACCTTATTTCGGGCACTGTTACCGGAAGAGTCCGCGCAATGATAGACGACAACGGCAAGACTGTAAAAGAAGCCGGTCCTTCAATGGCGGTAAACGTTTTGGGACTTGAAGAAGTGCCCAACTCGGGCGATTCAATTTTTGCGGTATCGCAGGCGCTTATGAAGCAGGTTATGGACGAGAGAAAGAGAAAGGAAAGCGATGCTATGGTAAAAGCCGCTTCAAAAATTTCTCTTGATGAAGTTTTCGGAAAAATTGCTGAAGGCAATATGAAGACTTTGAACCTTATCATAAAGGGCGACGTTCAAGGCTCGGTAGAGGCGGTAAAACAATCTGTTTCAAAGCTTTCTAACGAAGAAGTACAGGTTAAAGTAATCCACAGCGGCGCAGGCGCGGTAACCGAAACCGACGTTATGCTCGCGGATTCTTCAAATGCGATTATACTTGGCTTTAACGTCCGTCCCGATACAAAGGCGAAAGCCCTTGCCGAAAGAAGCAAGGTTGACGTAAGGTCGTACAGAATAATTTACGATTTGCTCGATGATATCGAAGCGGCTCTCAAAGGTATGCTTTCACCCAAGTATCACGAGGTTTATCTTGGCAAGTGCGAAGTGCGCCAGACTTTCAAAATTACAGGTGTTGGCAATATCGCGGGCTGTTACGTTCTCGAAGGCAAAATCGTCCGCGGCGGAAAGCTGCGTATTTACCGCGAAGACGTTCTTGTGGTAGAGGGCAACGTCCAGCAGCTCAAACGTTTTAAAGACGATGTAAAGGAAGTTGCTTTCGGGTTTGAGTGCGGTTGCGCCATCGAGGGCTTCAACGACATTAAAGTCGGCGATATCATTGAATGTTATCTTATCGAACAGGTTTCGGTAAGCTAAGGAGTTTTATGAAAGGAACGAGAGGACAGCGGCTATCGGGTGAGTTTCAAAAGGAAATTTCTTCGGTTATATGCGCCAAACTCAGAAATAAATATCCCGCAATGAGTGCTATAATAAGCATCACCGAAGTGGATATAGCGCCCGATTTAAAGAGTGCAAACGTTTATGTCAGCATATTTGACACCGATAAACAGAGAACGGAAGAAACTTTCGGGATTATCAAGGAAAACGCAGGTTTTATCCGCCATGAGCTTTCAAAAGTTATGCGTGTGAGAACCGTTCCCGAACTCAGATTTATATCGGATACGAGTATGGAATACGGCGCCAAAATAGATTCTATATTAAACGGTCTGGAAACGGATAAAAATGATAAATAATTCCGCTGACGAAATAGCAGAAAAACTGAATAAAGCCAAAAGCGTTGCGGTTTTTTGCCACGCAAGACCGGACGGCGATGCGCTTGGCGCAGGGCTTGCGCTTCTTCTTGCGTTACAGAACGCGGGCAAAGCGGCTATAATGTGCTGTGAGGATTTACCGCCTGAAAAGTTTTCTTTTCTGCCTGCAATGAAGCAGGTGCGGCGCGGACTTCCCACAAAGACGGAATATGATACTTTTATAAGCGTTGATTGCGCTGACGTTTCGCGTATGAGTACTTTTTCGGACGCATATTCGAAATTCGCGGGCGTGACTATAAATATTGACCACCATATTTCGAACACGGGTTTCGGCAAGTTTAACTATGTTATCGATTGCCCCGCGACTTGCGAAATACTGACGGATTTATTCGGCGTTGCCGGATTTGAAATTACCAAGGATATAGCGGATTTACTTCTTTTGGGGCTTATAACCGACAGCGGAAATTTTACGCATTTAGATGTCGGCGAAAATACTTTTAAAGCCGCGGCAAAACTCAGAGCTGCGGGCGGCGATGTGCATTTAATCAACTATATGATGTATTCGCGCCAACCCAAAGTGCGCGCTCTGTTGTACGGCAGAGTTATGAACAAAATTCGTTTCGCACTTGACGACAAAATTACTTTTATCGTAACGTCGCTTGAAGATATGGCCGAAACAGGCGCGGATAAGAGCCTGACCGAAGGGTTTGTTGATTTTCCTCTTACAATCGATGGCGTAGAGGTGTCCGTTTCGCTTATGGAAGTAAAAAAGCGTCACTATAAAGTCTCTTTAAGAAGTAAGGGCAAGGTCAATGTAAACGCGGTAGCAAGCACGTTCGGCGGCGGCGGACATATACTTGCAAGCGGCTGTGTTTTGGGCGGCGAGCTTGAAGAAGTAATTGAAAAACTCACCTTTACAATTCAGCAGAATTTATGACGGGCTTTATAATAGTCAACAAGGCGGCGGGGACAAGCTCCGCGCACGAAGTTAATATAATAAAACGACTTACAAATACGCCGTGCGGACATATGGGTACGCTTGACCCGATGGCAAGCGGAGTTCTTCCCGTTGCGATAGGCAACGCGGCGCGGCTGTTTGATTACTTTTTGGATAAACGCAAAACCTATATTGCAGAGTTCAAATTCGGGTTGGACAGTGATACGTTGGATACAACCGGCACAGTAACAAATTCAAACGGAATTGTACCAAACGAGAGGGAAATTCTTGATATTCTTCCCAAACTTTGCGGAGAGGTTATGCAGGTGCCGCCGAAATACAGCGCGAAAAACGTGGGCGGTAAGCGGGGGTATCAGCTTGCCCGTGCAGGCGTTGAATTTGAGCTTCCCCCTAAAAAAGTAAATATATATTCAATCAAACTTTTGCAGCAAAATTCAAACGATAGCTTTTCTTTTGAAATCGAGTGCGGCGGCGGGACCTATATCCGCTCGATTGCACGCGATATGGGAAAGAGTTTAAATACCTGCGCTATAATGAGCGCGCTTGTAAGGACGAAGAGCGGTTGCTTCAATATAAAAGACGCAGTCGAAACCGAAAAACTTACACAGAATAATTTGGGAAATTTTATAATCGCAACAGACAGCGTTTTGCCGTTTGAAAGCGTTTATCCGACAGAGAGCGAAGCGAAGAGATTGTTCAACGGCCTTTCAACTCCTTGCACGCTTAAAGACGGATTATATAAAATTTATTTTACAGACGGTTCGTTTTACGGACTTGCCGAAGCGAAAGCTAATAATTTAAAGGTTAGGACAAAACTATGTTAGAAATCATCAAGTACAATGAACAAGAGTATCCTTATCCCTGTTTGCTCGTGTTAGGGTGCTTCGACGCGCTCCATATCGGGCATGCCGAACTTATCAAAAAGGCTAAGTTGCAGGCAAAAATCAACGGGCTTGATTTGGGTATAATGATGTTCAGCAACGGTAAGGGCGGCAGACAGATTTATACGCTTGAAGAAAGACTTAAACTTCTTGAACAGTTCAACGTTAAATTTGTACTTTTAGTTGATTACAACGAAAATTTTAAAAAGACTTCGCCCGAACAGTTTTTGAGCAATGTTGAAAGCAAACTGAACGTTAAAGGCTATATGAGCGGAAGGGATTTCCGTTTTGGCGAGGGTGCGAAAGCAAAATCATCCACCCTTAAAGCTTATGCCGAGGACGATGACAACGGCGTATGGTATATGTCGGTTAAAGACATAACTTACGTTGGCGAAAAGGTCAGCACTACTTTAATTAAAAACTGTATCGATGCAGAGGGCAACCTTGTGAAGGCGGGCGCGCTTTTGGGTAGGAATTATTCTGTGACGGGCATTGTAGTCGAGGGTGCAAACCGCGGTAAAAAAGTTGTCGGTTTCCCTACCGTAAATATGAAATATCCTTCCGATAAGGTAGAAGTCAAAAAAGGCGTTTACAAAGTCAAGTGTCTTGCCGGCGATGAAGAATTTATCGGAATTGCCAACTACGGCGGACGCCCCACTTTCAATGAAAACAGCACTATATTAGAGGCGCATCTTGACGGATTTATCGGCACGCTTTACGGCAGAGCAGTTACCGTAGAGTTTATCGAATATTTGAGAGAAACCCAGAAGTTTGAATCGGTTGACGAACTGAAAGCACAGCTTAAACTTGACTTAAAGAGAGCAAGACTCAAAGTATGATAAAATTCGGGTCAAGCGGCAACGGCGAAAGTTTTTACGCCGCCGGTTACAAGCACACCGAAGAGGCGGCGGCTTACAGTAAAAAACTCGGGCTTGACTGCTATGAGTATTCTTTCGGCAGAGGTATTCTCGTTTCGGAGGGTAAGGCGGTAAAGATAGGTGAAGCGTTCAAGGCGGAAGGTCTTGAATTCAGCGTTCACGCGCCCTATTATATAAATTTCGCAAATCCTTCAGACGAGGCGGTGCAAAAGTCATACGGCTACGTTTTGGACAGCGCAAAGTTTTTAAAACTTTTCGGCGGAACACGTCTTGTTTTTCATCCTGCCGCGCAAGGCAAGTTATCGAGGGAAGAGGCGGTAAATTTAACGGCGGACAGGCTGAAAGTTTTACGCGATTACATTTACCTTAACGGTTACGAGGATTTGTATTTCTGCCCCGAAACTATGGGAAAACTCGCCCAGATTGGAACGCTTGAAGAGATAGTAAACTTTTGCAAGATAGACAAAGTTTATCTTCCCGCTGTTGACTTCGGTCATATCAATGCGCGCGAGATGGGCAGTTTAAAGACGGTTGAAGATTATAAACAGCGTCTTGAATATATGATTTCAGAGCTAGGATACGAAAGGGTAAAGCACTTTCACGTTCATTTTTCAAAGATAATGTACGGCGGTAAAGGCGAGATAAAGCATCTTACTTTTGAAGATACCGTGTACGGCCCCGAATTTGAGCCGTTGGCTATTGCTTTGAAACAGCTTAAATTAGAACCGTATATCGTAAGCGAGTCGGCGGGCACCCAAATGGAGGACGCTGTAGCAATGAAACGGATATACGGAAATCTTGACATCTAATCTTCGTTTTGATAAAATAAAAATCGGAAGCAGATAATGATACAGACAAACGCGTCGAAAATTTTTAATTTGGTCGGAGCTGAAGCAGTATTGACTGAGGCCGCCGATTTAAGAAAATATCTTACGGGAATTTCCACTTCGTTCGGGTATGTTTTATCCGATGAAAACGGCTCAACGTTTTATACCGATACGCGCTATTTAGAGGGCGCAACCAATGCTTTGAAGGGCAGTGAAATTACCGTTAAAAAATATGAAAAGCTTGAAGATATTTTAAAGCCTTACAAGCAAATCGCAATTCCCGTTAACAGAACGCTTTACAACGACTATCTGAAATTTAAATCGTTCGGGCTTGAAATCGTTGACAGTACGCCCGCGTTTGTTTCTGCAATGGCGGTCAAAGAGGATTACGAACTCGCGCTAATCGAGCGCGCGTGTTCGATTGCAGACAGGGCGCTTATTTCCCTTTTGGACAGTATCAAAGAGGGAATGAGTGAAAACGATGTAGCGGCACAGCTTGAATTCCTAATGCGCAAATTCGGCGCAAACGGTACAAGCTTTGAAACGATTGTTGCTTTCGGTGAAAATTCAAGCGTTCCCCATCACGAAACTGGTATGCGCAAGTTGAAGTTCGGCGATGTAATTCTCATAGATTACGGCTGCAAGTACGGCGGTTATTGCTCGGACTGCACAAGAACTTTTCTTTTCGGCGATGATAAAAAGCACGAAGATTTTAAAAAAGCCTATGCAAGCGTTTTGCAGGCGCACAATCTCGTGAAAGAGCAGGTTACTTGCGGAAATACCGGTGCAGAAGCGGATGCAGTTGCAAGGGATTATCTTAAAAAGCAGGGGCTTGACATATATTTTACTCACTCTTTGGGACACGGAATAGGGATTAACGTTCATGAGTTTCCCATGCTATCGCCGAAGAGCAAGGACGTTCTTTTGAACGGAATGGTTTTCTCGGACGAGCCGGGCGTATATCTCGAAGGTGAGTTTGGAATAAGAATAGAGGACAGCGTAACTTTGGACGAGGGCAAGGTAGTAAGCCTTACCGATACGGACAGGAAACTGACTGTTTTATAAATATGTTTAATTAACAAGGAGAATAAATATGGCATCAATTTTAGCAGGCGACATCAGAAAGGGCACCACGTTCGAGTATAACGGCAAGGGCGTGTATACCGTAACGGAATTCCAGCACGTAAAACCCGGTAAGGGCGCGGCGTTCGTAAGAACAACGCTTAAAAACGTTGTAACCGGTCAGGTTCTTTCCGATATAACTTTCAACCCCACCGCAAAGCTTGAAACGGCTCAGGTTGAAACAAAGAAGATGACCTATTCATACACCGATGGCGAGTTTTATTATTTTATGGACCCCGACACGTTTGAAATGATTACTCTCAACCTCGATCAGGTTGAGGACGCTCTCAAATACATCAAGGAAAACGATAACGTTACCATTAAGTTCCTTAAAGGAACGGCGTTCTCTGTTGAGCCCGAAAACTTTGTCGAGCTTAAAATCACCGAGTGCGAACCCGGCGTTAAGGGTAACACCGCAACCAATGCAATGAAGAACGCAACCGTTGAAACGGGCGCAACCGTTCAGGTTCCTATGTTCGTTGAAGAGGGCGAAATTATCCGTATCGATACACGCACTGGCGAGTATATGTCGAGGGTCGGCAAATAATTGAAAGCTGTAATTCAGCGCGTAAAACATACCGCGCTATCCGTTGACGGCAAGCTTATTTCGGAAATTCCTTTCGGACTTGCGGTGTATCTCGGCGTAAAATGCGGAGATACGGAAGATAAGGCAACTCTTATGGCGGGCAAAATTTCGCGGTTGCGGATTTTTGAGGACGGCAACGGCAAAATGAATTTGTCGGTAAAGGATATTGGCGGCGAAGTTCTGCTAATTTCGCAGTTCACACTTTACGGCGATTGCTCGCATGGTAACCGTCCGAGTTTTACCGAGGCAGAGCGTCCCGAAGCGGCTGAAAAACTTTACCTTTTGACAGCCGAAAAGCTCCGTGAACATGGCTTGACGGTCAAAACGGGCGTATTCGGCGCGGATATGAAAATCGAACAGTTCAACGATGGTCCGGTCACCGTAATTTACGAAATTTAAAATTTACAGGGCGAGTTTTCGCCCTGTTTAACTTATAAGACAATGCACGTTTTAAAACATTTTTTAACGGTATGCCGCCACAGACGGCAGGTCAGAAAACTCTGCTTTAAATGCGGACTTTTTCGTCAGGGGCTGACTCACGACCTTTCAAAATTTTCCGCGGCAGAGTTCTGGGCGGGAGCAAAGTACTTTCAGGGCAACCGCAGTCCGCAGGCGAGGGAAAGGGAAGTGCTGGGTTACTCCGCGGCGTGGCTTCACCACAAGGGCAGGAACAAGCACCACTTTGAGTACTGGACTGATTTTGCCGATGGCAAAAGGGTATTTGTAAAAATGCCCGCAAGGTATCTTGCGGAAATGATTTGCGATAGGGTTGCCGCCTGCAAAATTTATCTTAAAAAAAATTACACCGATTCAAGCCCGCTTGAATATTTTGAAGCAAAAACCGATAAAGAGGGTATGAACAGAGAAACC
>JAIDFD010000130.1 GCA_029054485.1 Clostridia bacterium
GGTGGTATAGACTGTCTGAGTGTGAGAGAGATTGCAAATAAGTGCAACTGTTCAACTCAACCTATTTATCTGTCTTTCAGCGGAATTGACGAAATAAGAAACGAAGTTATAAAAAAGGCGATTGCCGTTTACGATAAATATATCGCAAACGAGATTAAATCGGGAAAGTACTCCGAATATAAGGCGGTCGGTATGGGCTATATCCGCTTTGCAAAAGAGGAAAAACAGCTTTTCAAAATGCTTTTGATGCGCGATGGTTCGTTCAAAAAAGCCTGGGGCGAAGAATCTTTTGACAATGCAACGTTAATGATAATGAAAAACTATGGCCTGTACAAAGACGAATCCTTGAAGCTGCACACCGAAATGTGGATTTTCGTCCACGGCATAGCCGTAATGTATGCAACGGAATATCTCGATTGGGAGTGGGAAACGGTTAGTGAAATGGTAACTGATGCCTTCTTGGGGTTTACAGGTAAAAAAGGTGAGAAAAAATGATAATAGAAATTGAAAATCTTAAAAAATCATATAAAGATTTACACGCGGTAGACGATATTTCTTTCAGGGTGAAAGAGGGTGAATTGTTTTCACTGCTCGGCGTAAACGGCGCGGGCAAGTCTACTACGATAAACATAATCAGCGGAATTCTGAAAAAAGATAGCGGTAAAGTCAGAGTATGCGGACACGATATTGACAGTGCAGCAGACGAAATCAAGAGCAAGATAGGAATAGTTTTTCAAAACTCTGTTCTCGATAAAAAGTTGAGCGTATATGACAATCTGAAATACCGCGCAAATCTTTACGGAATATTCGGTAATGAATTCAAATCGCGCCTTGAAGAAATGACTGAACTGTTAGATTTGAAAGGGCTGTTAAAGCGTCCGCTTGCAAAGCTTTCCGGCGGACAAAAACGGCGTATCGATATTGCGCGGGCATTAATACATAATCCTCGGCTTTTGATTTTGGACGAGCCGACCACCGGACTTGACCCCAAAACAAGAATTACAGTTTGGGAAGTAGTTGACAAAATGAGAAAAGAGCGCGGGCTTTCCGTGCTGTTGACAACTCATTATATGGAAGAAGCCGCGGATTCCGATTACGTTGTAATTATCGACTCTGGAAAAGTTGCCGCCGAGGGCACGCCGCACGAGCTTAAAAATACCTTCGCGAGTGATTTTATCAAATTTTACAATCACCGAGAAGAGGCTGAAAAGTATTTTGCCAAACTCGGTTACTCTATTAAAAACGAGCGCGATTTTACGGAAATTGAGCTTAAAAGCACGGCTGAAACATCAAAGTTTTTCAAAGAAAAACCCGAACTTTTCGATGACTTCGAAGTTTTGAAAGGAAATATGGATAACGTATTTTTGAAGGTTACGGGTAAGGATTTGCAAGGAGCGTAAATATGACGGAAGTTAAAAAACTGATTTCTTTGGTCGGACGAAATACAAAGTGTTATTTTAAAGACAAACTTACTTTTTTTATGTCTTTGATAACTCCGCTTATTTTGCTCGTTCTGTTTGTTACTTTTTTGCGTAACGTCTACATTCAAAGTTTTGAATCTGCCTTTCCGGAAGGATTTACAGTAGATAAAAAAATCGTAGATGGTATAGCGGGTGCGTGGCTTATGTCATCGATACTCAGCGTCAGCTCGGTAACAGTCGCGTTTTGCTCCAATCTGGTTATGGTCGAGGATAAAATCAATTCAAGCGTAAACGATTTCCGCGCTTCGCCGATAAAGCCTACGACTGTATCGCTGGCTTATTTTGTTTCTAACTTTTTCGTTACTTTTGCTGTAATGATGTGCGTTATGTTTATAGGTCATATCTATCTCGCGGCAGTAGGGTGGTACATAACGGCGGGCAATTTCTTTATGATAATAGTTGACTGCATCTGCGGAATTTTATTCGGAACCTTGCTTGCAGGAATTGTAGAAAGCTTCGTTTCCTCGCAGGGCGGGCTATCGGCGGTGGCAACGCTTGTATCGTCAATGTACGGCTTCATCTGCGGAGCCTATATGCCCATTTCAAGCTTTTCAAAAGGACTGCAAAACGTTCTCGGATGTTTGCCCGGGACTTACAGCGTAGGAATTATGCGCAACCACTATATGGGCGGATATTTAACCGCTTTATCTGATGCGGGCGTGTCCGATGAGGCAATCGCAGCAATAAAAGATGGATTTGACGCAAATATTACGGTGTTCGGCAATCAAATTCCGCTTTGGGCAATGTATACGATTTTGCTTGGAGCATGTGCGGTGCTTTTGGCGATGTTTATAGCTGTAATAATATTAAAAAACAAAAAGAAATAATTACAATAATATTTAAACCTCGGTTTTAAAAACTGAGGTTTAATTTCTTGCCTATGCTTCAAAATAATGCTATAATTAAATAAACGTTATTTAAAAGGACACATTTATGAAGCAGGAAAGATTGAAAAAATACGCTGAATTGATCGTAAAGTGCGGTTTAAACGTGCAAAAGGGGCAGGAAGTTATAGTAAGATGCGGTCTTGACCAGCCCGAATTTGTAGCAATGTGTGTTGAAGAGTGTTATAAACGCGGCGCTTCTCTTGTAAAAGTAGAGTGGTCGTATATGCCGATATCGAAACTGCACTACAATTACAGAAGTCTTGAAACCCTTTCGGAATTTTCCGGTGTTGATAAGGCGGAATGGGAAAGAAAGGTTGAAAAACTGCCCTGTCTTTTATGGATTGACTCGGATGACCCTGATGGATTGAACGGCACCGACAGTGAAAAAATTGCAAAGGCAAATCAGGCTAAATTTCCTTTTATAAAGCCTTACCGCGACTGTATTGAAAACAAATATCAGTGGTGTATTGCCTCTGTTCCCGGTAAAGAGTGGGCGCAAAAGATTTATCCCGACCTTTCGGCAGAAGGCGCGGTTGAAAAACTGTGGGAGGATATTCTCTACTGCGCGCGAGTTGACGATGATCCTATAAAGGCTTGGGATAAGCACAATAAAGAGCTTGCAAAGCGTTGCAAATTCCTGAACGATTATAAATTTGATAGCCTTGAATATAAAAGCGCAAACGGTACCGATTTTAAGGTATGGCTCAACCCCAAGGGCTTATTCCTCGGCGGCGGCGAGCGCGCGCTAGGAAGTAATATCTATTTTAACGCCAATATTCCCAGCGAAGAGGTATTTACTTCGCCATTGCGCGGAAAAGCGGAAGGAAAGGTCGTTGCAACAAAACCTCTTTCCTATCAGGGCAAGCTGATTGAAAACTTCTGGGTAAGGTTTGACAACGGCAAGGCGGTAGAGGTACATGCCGAAAGAAATCAGGACGTACTCGAAAAAATGATTGCTATGGACGAGGGTGCTTCCTATCTCGGCGAGGTTGCTTTGATTGCGCACGATTCGCCTATTAATAACACGGGTATACTCTTCTACAATACCCTGTTTGACGAAAACGCAAGCTGTCATCTGGCGCTTGGAAGAGGCTTCAACAACTGTCTTGAAAATTACGAGAACTACTCGGTTAAAGAGTGCGAAGAGCTTGGCATAAACAGTTCGATGATTCACGTTGACTTTATGATTGGCAGTGCGGATATGTCTATAACTGGCGTAACTGCGGACGGCGAACGTATTCAGATATTCAAGAATGGCAACTGGGCGATTTAAGAGAGGGAAAAATGACCAAAGATAATTTTGAGAGCGAACTTCCTGAAGGCTATGAATTAAAAATTCATATTGACGCCGCTAATGACAAAAAGTTGATGGCAATTTATATAGTTTTGTCACTTTTGCCTGTGTTGATTATCGTAGCGGCGGCGGCACTATTGTTATTTTTTGTTCGCGGATGGAGTATAAAGGGCGACTTTGTTGGTAATTTTATTGCACTGCTTGTCGCAATCATTGTGAGTTTAGTTTATATTGTTTTGCACGAGCTTACGCACGGAATTACCTATAAAATTTTGACCGGCGCTAAACTCCGTTTCGGTTTAACCTGGAACGTGGCGTTTTGCGGGGTGCCTGATATTTTCGTTTACAGAAAAGCAATGAAGATTGCGGTCCTAATGCCGTTCATAATATATACCGTAATATTCGCAGGGCTTACTGCGGCAATGTATTTTGTGGGCGATGCAGCGTTTTTAGGGGCGGCGTTGGTGTTCGGTCTGCATTTAGGCGGATGTGTAGGCGACTTGCATGTAACCTATGTTTTGAATCATAAATTCACAAGCAGTAAAATGCTTGTTCGCGATACCGGACCCGAGCAGTTTTTCTACCTATATACCGGTAAGGGTAAAATACAGACAGAGCAGGCTGAAACATTTGATAAAGTAGAACAGGCAGAACAGCAAGAGCAAACTAATAGCTAAATAAACGAAAAAAGCGGTCAAAAGACCGCTTTTTTAATATTTACAATGTATTATGTCTGACATAAAAGGTTAAATCAACTGTAAGACGAAGAATTTTAAGTAGTTTGTTTCGTCTGCGCACAGCAGAGACGGGTGGTCTGACGACTGGGTTTTAATCTCTACGCACCGCACGATTCTTCCGCTTTCGCGCGAAGCTTCGATAAGCATTTTTTCAAACAGACTCGCGCTCATATAGTGTGAGCAGGAACAAGTTATTAAAAATCCGCCCTTTTTAACAATTTTCATTGCGGTAATATTTATATCCTTGTAACCGCGGTAAGCGTCTTTAACTTCATCGGCTGTTTTGCAAAAAGCGGGAGGGTCGAGAATAACGGTATCGAATTGCTTTTTGTCCTTTTTGAATTTTCGCAGAACTTCGAATACATCGCCGCAAAGGGTACTAATATTTTTAAAACCGTTTAATTCGGCGTTGTCACGCACGTTTTTCAATGCTAATTCCGAAATGTCGCAGGCGGTAACGCTTTTTGCGACCGTTGCGGCGTTCAGTGAGAAACCGCCGCTGTTGCAAAAGCAGTCCAAAACTTCGCCCTTGCAATATTTTCTTGAGGCGAAGCGGTTTTCCTTCTGGTCCAAAAAGTAACCGGTTTTTTGCCCGTTTTTCACATCGACCAGCATTTTTATGCCGTTTTCACATATTTCGCAGTAATCGGGAACTTCGCCGTATAAAACCTGTTTAATTTCGGTCAAGCCCTCTTTTTTGCGGACGGCAACATCGCTCCGCTCGTAAATTCCCTTAGGGGCAAATAACTTTACAAGGCAATCGCAAATCATTTTTTTGCGCAAATCAATGCCGAGGGAAAGACACTGCATTACAATGTAATCTCCGTATCTATCGACAATCAGCGCTGGGAGGTTGTCCGCTTCGGCAAAGACCATTCTGTAACAGTTGTCGTAACCAAGGCTCAATCTATAGTTATTTGCGGTTTTTAAGGCGTTTGTATAGTACTCTGCGTCGTCTAATTGGTTATCGCGGATAAAAATTCGGACTAAAATCTTTGAAGCGTGGTTTATATAGCCCTTGCCTATGTATCTGCCGTCATGGGAATAGACGGTTGCAAGCGAGCCGTTTTTGTCCTTGTTTTCAATGCGTGCAACCTCATTTGCGTATACCCAGCTGTGTCCCGCAACAATGCGTTTTTCTTCATTCTTTTTCAAATAAATTTCGTATGCCATAAAAACTCCTGCAACGAGTGTACCAAAGGTTGAGAATAATTGCAAATAAAATTGCTTTTTATTTTATAATTTGGTAAAATATAGAATATGCGTAAACTGCTTAAATATTTAAAGCATTATAAATTGCAGAGTATCCTCGGACCGCTTTTCAAACTTCTGGAAGCCGCGTTCGAGCTTATCGTGCCGCTCGTTGTTGCCGCAATAATCAATAACGGCATTGACGGTGGTGCGGGTACTGCTTATATTATTAAGATGTGTGCAATTCTCGTTTTGCTCGGCGTGGTGGGGCTTATTTGTTCCGTTGCGGCGCAGTACTTTGCGGCAAAAGCTGCCGTTGGTTTTTCAAAAGAGTTGCGTCACGATTTGTTTTCGAAAATGCAGTCGCTTTCCTACCGTGAAATAGACGGGCTCGGCACTTCGAAAATGATTACCCGAATGACGAGCGACGTCAATCAGATTCAGTCCGGCGTAAATCTCGTTTTAAGGCTGTTTTTGCGCTCACCGTTTATTGTGTTCGGTGCAATGATAATGGCTTTTGTTATTGACTTAACCGTTGGCGGAGTTTTTGCGATTACCATTGCGGTATTAAGCGTTATAGTGTTTGGCATTATGCTTGCGAGTATTCCCCTGTACAAAAAGGTGCAGGGAAAGCTTGACGGCGTAACAACGGCAACCCGCGAAACGCTTACTGGCGCGAGGGTGCTTCGCGCTTATTGTAAAGAAGACGATGAGATAAAAGAATATAATAAAAGAAACTCGGAGCTGACTAAATCACAGCTTTTTGCAGGCAGAATTTCTGCTCTTATGAATCCTTTGACCTACGCTGTCATCAACGTTGCAATTATAGTTTTGCTGTATGTCGGCGCGGTCAAGTTCGATGGCGGCACGCTTGACAGGGGGCAGGTCGTAGCGCTCTATAACTATATGACGCAAATTCTTGTTGAGCTGGTTAAGCTTGCAAATCTGATTATAACGGTAACAAAGTCTTTCGCGTGCGCGGGAAGAATTACCGAGGTTCTGGAAATGAAGCCGTCACTTAAATCCGGTGCGGACGGTGAGGAAAACGGCGGGCATTTTATCGAGTTTAAAAATGTTTGCGCGAATTACGGAAACGCCGCAGTCGACGCGCTTGAAGATGTTTCGTTTTTTGCCGAGCATGGGCAGACTGTCGGCATAATCGGCGGAACGGGCGCAGGCAAAACCACTCTTGTAAATCTGCTCCCGCATTTTTACGATGTGAAGAGCGGCGGGGTATATATCAACGGTAAAAACGTAAACGCTATCGGCGATAGTGTTCTGCGTGATAAATGCGGGATCGTACCGCAACGCGCGGTTTTGTTTGAAGGAACAATCCGCAGCAATATGAAATGGGGCGATGAAAACGCAACCGATGAGCAGATTTTTTCCGCGATAGAAACGGCTCAGGCTTCAGACGTAGTAAATTCTAAAAAAGACGGTCTCGATGAAGTTGTGGAGCAGGGCGGCAAAAACTTTTCGGGCGGACAGCGTCAGCGTCTTACGATTGCGCGCGCACTTGTTAAAAAACCGGAAATTCTGATTTTAGATGACAGTGCGTCCGCACTCGATTACGCGACAGACGCAAATTTAAGAAAATCGTTGCAAACTCTCGATTATTCGCCTACTGTATTTATCGTTTCGCAGCGCACATCGTCAATCAGACACGCAGATAAAATAATCGTTTTGGACGGCGGTAAAATGGTCGGGCTCGGTACTCACGAAGAGCTTTTGAAAACCTGTCAGATTTACCGTGAAATTCATTATTCGCAGTTTGAAAAGGAGGGCGCATAAATGGCAAAGCCCTCTCAAAAAGCGGTGTTGAAACGAATTTTCAAACAGCTTAAGCACTATAAATTTTTAATATTTTTAACCGTGTTTTTCGCGCTTGTTTCGGTTGCGGGAAACTTGCTTATTCCCATTTACTTCGGCAATGCAATCGATTTGCTGATTGAAGGAAAGGCGGTAGATTTTGCAAAGTTATTCAATTACTTTATTTTAATTGCCGCGTTTATCGGCATTTCATGCCTTGCTCAGTGGTTAATGAGTATAATCAACAACCGCATAACTTACAAAGTCGTAAAAGATATTCGCGAAGAAGCATTTGCTAAAATTCAGAATTTACCGCTGAATTTTATCGATTCTCATTCTTACGGCGATATAGTAGGTCGCAATATTGCGGACGTTGACCAGTTTGCAGACGGACTCCTGATGGGCTTTACCCAGCTTTTTACGGGCGTTTTGACGATTGCGGGAACGCTTGGAATTATGCTCTATAAAAACTGGATAATAGCGCTTATCGTATTCGTAATAACGCCCCTTTCGCTTTTCGTGGCTAAATTTATCGCTTCGCGAACCTATTCGCTCTTCAAAAAGACTTCTGAAATAAGAGGGGAGCAGACCGCCTTTATCGATGAAATGATAGGAAATCTGAAAGTGGTGCAGGCGTTCGGAAGAGAGGACGAAAACCTTGAAAAGTTTGACGAAATCAATGGAAGGCTGACAAAGGCTTCGCTTAAATCGATTTTTTATTCATCGCTTACAAACCCTGCAACACGTTTTGTGAACTCGGTCATCTATGCGGCGGTCGCGCTGTCGGGTGCGCTGTTGCTTGTGACGGGTACGGTTTTGCCTGTTGCCTTTTCGGTCGGCGGACTAACAAGCTTGCTGTTTTACGCAAACCAGTATACCAAGCCTTTCAATGAAATTTCCGGCGTTGTTACCGAACTTCAGAATGCGATAGCTTGTGCAGGCAGAATTTACGAATTGATCGATGAGCCGCCTCAACCTTCCGAAAGCGCGGATACTGCCGTGTTTGAAAACGTAAAGGGTGACGTTGAGTTTAAAAACGTATATTTTTCGTACACGGCGGACAAAAAACTTATAGAAAACTTAAATATAAAGGCAAAGGCGGGTCAACGCGTTGCGATTGTAGGTCCTACAGGTTGCGGTAAAACTACACTGATTAACCTTTTAATGCGCTTTTACGAGCCTACAAGCGGTGAGATTTCGGTCGATGGACAAAACATTAAAGACGCAACCCGAAAATCTGTCAGAAGCAACTACGGAATGGTTTTGCAGGATACCTGGCTGAAAAGCGGAACAATCCGCGACAATATTACAATAGGTAAAACCGATGCGACCGAAGAAGAAGTTATCGCGGCGGCAAAAGCTACCGGTTCACATAAATTCATTATGCAGCTTCCCGACGGTTACGATACCGAAATTACCGAGGACGGCGGCAATCTTTCGCAGGGGCAAAAACAGCTTTTGTGCATAACGCGAGTTATGCTAAGTCTTCCGCCTATGCTGATTCTGGACGAAGCAACTTCTTCAATCGATACCAGAACGGAACAAAAAATTCAGCAGGCGTTTGCAAAGCTTATGGACGGCAGAACGAGTTTTATTGTTGCACACAGGCTTTCGACCATAAAAGAAGCTGACGTAATTCTCGTAATGAAGGACGGGAATATAATCGAGCAGGGCACTCACGAAAGCCTTTTGAAGCAAAACGGCTTCTATACCAAATTATATAATAGCCAATTCGCGGTTTAAAAAATAAATTATCACGGAGAAAATATGTTACAAGTCAACAACGTATCACTGCAATACGGCAGTAAAAAGCTGTTTGAGGATGTCAACCTCAAATTTACCAAGGGCAACTGTTACGGCATAATAGGCGCGAACGGTGCGGGCAAATCAACTTTTTTAAAGGTGTTAAGCGGTGACGTCGAGCCAAATAAGGGCGATGTTACCATGGATAAAAACGAGAGAATGTCCGTCTTACAGCAAAACCAGAACGCATACGACAACGTAACCGTTTTGCGTGCGGTAATGCTCGGTCATAAGCGTTTAATCGAAATCATGGACGAAAAGGACTCTCTCTATGCAAAAGCCGATTTTACCGAAGCGGACGGCGTCCGTGCAAGCGAGCTTGAAAGCGAGTTTGCCGAGCTTGGCGGCTGGGACGCAGAGTACGAGGCGCAGACCCTTTTGAACGCGCTGGATATAACCGAAGAGTATTATGACACTCTTATGGCGGATATAGACGCGAAGAGAAAGGTCAAAATTCTGCTTGCTCAGGCGCTTTTCGGGAATCCCGATATTCTGCTTTTGGACGAGCCGACAAACAACCTCGATATCAAAACGGTGCGCTGGCTTGAAAATTATCTGCTGGATTTTGAAAATACGATAATAATCGTGTCGCATAACCGTCACTTCTTGAATAAAGTTTGCACACACATTTGCGACGTGGATTACGGCAAAATTAATATGATGCTGGGTAACTACGACTTCTGGTACGAAACCAACCAGCTTCTCGCACGCCAACAGCGCGACCAGAACAAGAAAAACGAACAGCGCGCAAAGGAATTACAGGAGTTTATTGCAAGGTTTGCGGCAAACGCTTCAAAGTCCCGTCAGGCCACTTCCAGGAAAAAGGAGCTTGAAAAACTCACTATTTCAGACTTCAAGCCTTCGCTTAGAAAATATCCGTTTATCGATTTCAAGTACGAAAAAGAAATCGGCAATGATATTCTGATAGTGGAAGGTCTTACCAAAAAGGGTTACTTCGAAAACGTTTCTTTCACCGTTCAAAAGGATGAAAAAATCGGCATTGTCAGCGACAAGTCGACAACCGTTTCAATGCTGTACGATATTCTTGTCGGCAAAGTACAGCCCGATGCTGGTACGGTCAAGTGGGGTAAGACGATTACAACTTCATACTTCCCCGAAAACAACAACGAATATTTCCAAGGCTGTAATTACACCCTTGTAGAGTGGCTCAGTCAGTTTTCAAAGGACCACTATGAAGAGTATCTGCGCGGCTGGCTCGGCAGAATGTTATTCTCTGGCGAGGAGGCTTTGAAACAGGCAAAGGTGTTATCTGGTGGTGAAAAGGTGCGTTGTATGCTTGCAAAAATGATGCTTGAAGGCAGCAACTTCCTGATTTTCGATGAGCCGACTAACCACCTTGATCTTGAATCCATTACCGCATTAAACAACGGTATGAAGAGCTTTAAGGGTTGTATGCTTTTCACGTCCCACGACCAAGAGCTTATAAATACCGTTGCAAACAGAATAATTGAGATAAACGGCACCAAAAAATTCGATAAACAGGTAACTTACGACGAATATATCGATATTTTGACTAAGTAAAATATATTTTTAAAAAATAAGACAACATTTTTTAGTTGGAGTTATA
>JAIDFD010000131.1 GCA_029054485.1 Clostridia bacterium
GTTTTGCACAAAGAGCTGTTCACCCTTAATTCTGAAAAATTTGCCCTCTTTTTCAGTAAATTTTTCAAGCTTTTTAATCTGCTGAGCATACTTTTTGAAAAAGTCGGCCGAAAAGTTTTTCATACTCTTCAGCATCGACGCCGCGCGCAGTGCGCAGAGCAAGCATTATGTACTCTTCCTCCTGCCCCTCTTTATCAATCTCCTGTCTGTCGATAACGGCGAAGTTGTCGGATAAAATACACTTGAAATATTCGTCTAAATCGTATGTATTGGTGAACCGTACGTTGTTTATGCAGGACGAAGCCGAAACTCCGAAACCTATGTACTCGCCCCTTTGCCAGTAGTTCAGGTTGTGGCGGCTCTCCCTGCCTTCTTTGCAAAAATTGGAAACCTCGTACCGTGCAAACCCCAGCTCTTTGAGTTTTTTTCTGCCAGCCTCGTAAAGTCCGGCAACCTCATCGCCGTCCGGAAGTTCGCCGTTTAAATAGTCGGAGTAAATGGGCGTACCGTCCTCGGGCGTGAGTGCGTACATGGAAATATGGCTCGCGCCGAAAGCGGCGGCAACTTCAACCGTCTTGCAAACGTCGTCCGCGGTCTGGTCTTTAAGACCTATCATTACGTCCGCGCTGAAATTTTCCCCCTTTAAAAGCTTAGCGCATGTGACAAATTCGTTTAAAGTATGTATTCTTCCTATTTCCGAAAGCTGGCTGTCAATCGCTGTTTGCAAGCCCACCGAAAAACGGTTAATTCCGCACTTTTTGTAGGTTTTTATTTTCCCCTCGCTTATAGTGCCGGGGTTGATTTCTATCGTGATTTCCGCGCCCTCTTTAAGGCGGAAATTTTTTTTCACCGCCGCCATAAGCATAGCGATAAAATTTTCACCGATAACGGACGGCGTGCCGCCGCCTATGTACACGGTGTCAAAGGTGTAGTTTTTAAGCTCGTCTTTGCGCTTTGCCATTTCGCGGTAGACGCACGCCATATAACTTTCGGCGAGGTAAATTTTATCGGGAAAGGACGCAAAGTCGCAGTAGCGGCACTTTGATTTACAAAAGGGTATATGAACGTAAATTCCTGCCATTACAACCTCCAAAGGCATTTATCAAGGTCTACCGTGAACCCGTCTTTAAAAATAACGCCTTCGCTTTCCAAAAGGCTTTTCTGTACCTCTATTCCGCCGAACGCGAAACCGGAAGTCAGTTTTCCGTTGCGGAAAACGACCCTGTGGCAGGGCACGATTCCCTGATAGGGATTTTTATGCAACGCCCAGCCCACCTGTCTTGCGGCTTTTGGCGAACCCGCTAAAAGCGCGATCTGACCGTAAGTTGCGACTTTACCTTTTGGTATCCTTTTCACCGCCTCGTAAACGCTTTCAAAAAAATTCATATTTTTTAATTTACCCCGAAAAATGCAAGGGCGGATTCATTTCGCCCGTTAAGCATTTTACGACCTTATCAACCTTACGGAAAATATGCGGAAGCAGATTTTCGTGAACTCAGTCCTTATTGGTTTTTAAAATTTGCATAAACACTTCGGACGGCACTTCAACCGAACCAATCGAGCGCATGCGCTTTTTGCCTTCTTTCTGCTTTTCCAAAAGCTTTTTCTTTCTGGTAATGTCGCCGCCGTAGCACTTTGCAAGCACGTCTTTTCTGACCGCCTTGACCGTTTCACGCGCGATAATTTTGCCGCCTATCGCGGCTTGAACGGGTACTTCGAAGAGCTGGCGGGGAATGGCGTCTTTTAAATTTTCGCAAAGCGTTCTACCGCGGTTGTATGCGGAATCCTCGTGTACAATCATCGAGAGCGCGTCGCACGGCTCGCCGTTTAAAAGAATATCCAGTTTTACGAGCTTGCTCCTTTGATAGCCTTTCAGCTCGTAGTCAAAGCTTGCATAGCCGCGGGTGCGCGACTTTATACTGTCGAAAAAGTCGAAGATAATTTCGTTCAGAGGCAAATCGTATTCCAGTCTTACCCTGCTTTTATCAAGGTAGGTCATCTGCAAAAAGGTGCCCCTCTTTTCACGGCACAAATCCATTATCTGCCCCAAGTAGTCGGGCGGGGAATAGATGTCCGCTTTGACAATGGGCTCTTCCATATGCTCGATTTCGGACTGGGGCGGAAGATGCGAGGGGTTGTCCACGAACAGTGTTTCGCCGTCTGTCTTTACAACCTTGTAGCTTACCGAAGGCGCAGTGGTTATTATCTCTAACCCGAACTCGCGCTCGATACGCTCCTGTATGATTTCCATATGCAAAAGCCCCAAAAATCCGCACCTGAAACCGAAGCCCAAGGCTACCGAGTTGTCGGGTTCGAAAATGAGCGAGGCGTCGTTTAACTGCAACTTCATTATAGCGTCTTTAAGGTCGTTGAAACGACTGCCGTCCAAGGGATAAATTCCGCAGAACACCACGCTCTGCACCTTTTTATAGCCGGGCAGCGGCTCCTTTGCGGGGTTGTCGGCGTTAATCACCGTGTCGCCCACGGCAACGTCCAAAATGGATTTTATAGAGGCTGCGATATAACCCACCTCGCCCGCGGCAAGTCCGTTTTTGGGTAAGAGGTTGGGACTGAAAGTTCCCACTTCCACCACTTCGTAAATTTTATCCGAGCGGAAAGTCTTTATTCTGTCGCCCGCTTTAACCAAGCCGTCCTTTATTCTGACGAATAAAATTACTCCCTTGTAGTTGTCGTAATAGCTGTCGAAAATAAGCGCTTTCAGGGGCGCGGAGTCATCGCCGTCCGGCGCGGGGAAAGTGTTTACAACCGCTTCTAAAACGTCCTCTATGCCCGTGCCCTCTTTAGCCGAAACGAGAGGAGCTTGGGACGCGTCGAGACCGATTACTTCCTCAATCTCTGTTTTAGCCTCGTCGGGGCGGGCGGACGGCAAATCGATTTTGTTGATTACGGGCAGAATTTCAAGATTGTTTTCAAGCGCAAGATAGACGTTTGCGAGAGTCTGCGCCTCTACCCCCTGCGATGCGTCCACGATTAAAATCGCGCCCTCGCATGCGGCAAGCGAACGCGAAACCTCGTAAGTGAAGTCTACGTGACCGGGGGTGTCTATCAAATTGAGTTCGTACTCCTGCCCGTCCTTTGCGGTGTAAAACATTCTTACAGGCGTAAGTTTGATTGTTATGCCGCGCTCGCGCTCTATGTCCATAGAGTCCAAAAGCTGGTCCTCCATTTCACGTTTGGAAACCTGACCGGTCTTTTCCATTAGCCTGTCGGCAAGGGTTGACTTGCCGTGGTCGATGTGCGCTATTATGCAGAAGTTTCGTATATTGCTTTTTTTGCCCATTAATAATCCTTGAAGTATTTTTTTAAATTATATAAAATTAGAGATAATTTATCAAGTAATTTAACCGCCCTCGCCGTAC
>JAIDFD010000132.1 GCA_029054485.1 Clostridia bacterium
CCCTGACTAGCTTTGCAAAGAGGGCACACGTCCCAGGCTTTAGTCGAGTGTGCATATATCCGCACTCGCTACAAATGTAAAGTATGGGTGATTCGTTGGAAAAAAGCACGCCTTTTGTAAACGCTTCGTGGAGGTATCTGAAAATCATTTCGTGCCTGACTTCGACTTGAGCAACAAGTCTGAAAAGTGCGGCAATGTCTTTAAAACCTTCTTCTTCGGCGTCTTTTGCAAAGGCGGGATAAATACGGCTGTGTTCCTCGTGTTCGTCATCGGCGGCAAAGCGTAAGCTTTCACCCAAATCACCGCTGTGATAGGGATAACCCGCGTCGATGTCGATATTGTCAAGGTATTTGCCGCGTTTATTCAATTCCTCGAAAAATCTTCTTGCGTGTACCGTTTCGTTCTTGGCAAGAACTTTTACGGTGTCGGCAAGGGTAACATAACCCTGCTGATTAGCGGTTCTGGCAATCAGCTGATAGCGCATTCCCGCCTGAGATTCACCTGCAAAACTTCTTGCAAGATTTTTGTAAGTTTTAGTCTGGTCAAAATCCATAACTGTCCTCCGTCAATTTTATTTTGCGTAAGTTTGCACGATTTATTCTCTTGCTGATTTGGTATTATTTATATAAAGCGGAAAATTATTGACATTTAAAAACCTTTAATTTAAAATAAGGTAAATGCGGATATGGCGGAATTGGCAGACGCGCAGGACTTAGAATCCTGTGGGCAACCGTGCAGGTTCAAGTCCTGTTATCCGCACCAAACGGCGGCAACGAAAGTTGCCGCCGTATTATATTGGTCAGGATATAACAGGACTTGAGGGGAGGCAAGAAAACTTGTTTTCGCAGGTCTGTGGACTCTACCGCAGACTTGACAGCAATAGGATTTGCTGTCAACCGTGCGCGCCGCCCAAGGTTCAAGTCCTGTTATCCGCACCAAACGGCGGCAACGAAGGTTGCCGCCGTAAACTACAATAAAGGAATATGAAAACTATATTGCAAATAAATAGTGTTTATGATATAATTATACTATCTAACGCGGAGGGTGGATATGATAACTGAAAACGGAACGGTAAAGGTTTGTACCGTAATAGACGAAAATTCACAAAAAGAGTTTTCGGCACGTTTAAAGATTTTTTATTTATTAGCGCTTATAGCCGGTTCTATCGGCTTTTGTATCTTTCTTACTTTATATATCTTGTCGGTGTTTTTTCCGATTTTCGATAATTTTACTATTTTGCTTTTAATGGTTTTGTTTGCGGTGGACGTGGGCTTAGGCATAGTGATTAAAATTCAGTACAACAGAGCGTTGCAAACCGCCCGTACTTCAAATAAAGCGATTGAATACGAATTTTTCGCCGACTATTTTACTTTGAACGAGATTAAAAACGGCGAAACAGTTACCACGGCAAAGTTTTACAATTCGCAGATAACAAAGGTTAAAAACGGAAAAAATTATTACTTTATCCATATATCGGCGGTGCAAATTTTCCCCGTTGCCAAAGCGGAGATTGCCGAAAGCGAGTTGCAAATTTTAAAAACCGTTCTCCGCTTGCCGTAACTTTCAGTAATAAAATTAAATTAAAAAGCAGGCTTTTTTAAGCCTGCTTTTTAATTGAGCGGATAAATTTCATTGTCGTTAATTTCCTCTACTAAAATCTGCCTTATTTCAACGAGATTACCAAGTGTTTCGTTTAAAGCCTTTAATGAAACGTCTTTTCTGATGCGTCTGCGAATTGCGTTTAAACACCATTCATCGCAAGTGTGGTGCTTATCTGTAATTATTTGTTTATGCGTAAGGCAATAACCGCAATTTTCTTTTTCAAAATGACATAACTTTTTTGTATAGTATGCTCGGTAATGCGTGCAACTCCAACACTTTTTTCTTTTATCTGCCATAAAACACCTCATTCATATTGTAGGAATGTCTTTAGGTCTGGGTAGCTTTGGGTTTTTGTCAAGTGTGTTAAAGATTTTACTACTATACTTATTTACG
>JAIDFD010000133.1 GCA_029054485.1 Clostridia bacterium
GCGCAGAAGAGGTCTACCAGATAAAAAAGCCATCTTCGCTTTTGGGCTGTTTCAAAAAGGACGCGGACGAGTACCTTAAATGGGTCGCCAAAAAGGACGAGCAGGATATTCCCGAAGAGGTCAAAGACCTCGCAAAAAGGCGTTGGCAAGCAAAACAGGATAAAAACTGGGCGGAGGCGGACGCACTGCGCGGGCAAATAGACGCGCTGGGCTACGTTATAAAAGATTCAAAGGACGGCTATACGGTATCTAAAAAGTAAGGTGAAAATATGAAAAAAATAACTTCGGAAAAGCTACGCGAAACTTATCTCAAATTTTTTGAAAGCAAGGGGCACAAAATTATTCCCTCGGCTTCACTTATTCCCGAAAACGACCCCACGGTTCTTTTCACTACGGCGGGTATGCACCCCCTCGTGCCCTATCTCTTGGGCGAAAAGCACCCCGCGGGCAACAGACTTTGCGACGTGCAGAAGTGCGTGCGCACGGGCGATATAGACGAAGTGGGCGACAGCTCGCACCTAACCTTTTTCGAGATGATGGGCAACTGGTCGCTTGGCGACTATTTCAAGGAGCAGATGATTCCGTGGTCGTATGAGTTTTTGACTTCCGAAAAATATCTGGGTATTCCGGTAGAGGATATCGCGGTAACCTGCTTTGCGGGCGATAAGGACTGTCCCAAGGACGAAGAGAGCGCGGCGCTTTGGCAAAAGTGCGGTATTCTTTCCCAAAATATTTACTATCTGCCCAAGTCGGGCAACTGGTGGGGTCCCGCGGGAACTACAGGTCCTTGCGGTCCCGATACCGAAATGCACATTATCCGCAACCATCAGGAAGCGGACAAGCTGGGCGCTTACGACTTCGATAACGCTGCAAGCGGCACCTTCCTTGAAATCTGGAATGACGTCTTTATGCAGTACAACAAAAACGCCGAGGGCGGCTACGAGCCGTTAAAGCAGAAAAACGTTGACACGGGCATGGGACTCGAACGCACGCTTTGTATTTTAAACGGCAAAGCCAACGTCTACGAAACCGACCTCTTTGAAAACGCTATCGCAAAAATAGAGAGTCTGACGGGCTTGAAATACGGTCAGAGCGAAGAAATAACCAAGGCTTTCCGCGTGGTTTTGGACCATGTGAGAACGGCAACCTTTATGCTGGGCGATACAAAGGGAATAGTTCCTTCCAACACCGACCAAGGGTATATACTGAGAAGAATAATCCGCCGCGCCGTCCGCTTCGGCAGAAATTTGGGGCTTGAACAGGGTTCGCTTTCCAAAATTGCGGCGACTTTCGTTGAAAAGTACAAAGAGGTCTACCCCGAGCTTCTGCACAACGCGCAAAAGGTTTACGAAGAGCTTGACAAGGAAGAGG
Source organism: Clostridia bacterium (assembly GCA_029054485.1). Classification (GTDB taxonomy): domain Bacteria; phylum Bacillota; class Clostridia; order Christensenellales; family Borkfalkiaceae; genus Coproplasma. The sequence goes on from JAIDFD010000133.1 coordinate 1,372, forward strand.
GCAAGTTTTTGCGCACTCTTCAACAGGGCTTGAAGGAGTTTGAAAAGGTTGCCGCTTCTTTACGCGCGGGCGAAACGATAGACGGCATCACCGCTTTCCATCTGTACGACACCTACGGCTTCCCCGTGGAAATCACGGGTGAAATGGCACGCGAAAAGGGACTAAAAGTGGACGTTGCGGGATACGAAAAAGCGTACTCTGAGCATCAGGAAAAATCCCGCGCGGGAAGCGAGCAGAAGTTTGCCTGCGGTCTTGCCGACCACAAAACGGAAACCACCAACCTGCACACAGCAACCCATTTGTTGCACGCCGCGCTTAAAATAGTTTGCTCGCCCGACATAGCGCAAAAGGGCAGTAACATTACCGAAGAGAGACTGCGCTTTGACTTCAACTTTTCAAGAAAGCTTACCCCCGAAGAGGTTGCCGCGGTTGAAAATCTCGTAAACGAAAAGATTAAGGCGAATATCCCCGTGGTTATGAAAGAGCTTTCGTTGGAAGAGGCAAAGGCGCAGGGATTTACGGGACTTTTCGAAAGCAAGTACGGCGAAAGGGTAAAAACCTATTCGATTGCCGACTTTTCAAAAGAGATTTGCGGCGGACCGCACGCTGAAAATACCGGCGAATTGGGCGTATTTAAAATAGTAAAGCAGGAAAACGTGTCAGCAGGCGTCAAAAGAATAAAGGCGATTTTGCAAAAATAAGCAAAAAAGCGACCTTTTAGTGCAAAATGCGCGCGTTTTTAAGTAAAATAAAAAATAATTTAAAATTTATAAAAAACTTTAAAAACGCAATACAAAAC
>JAIDFD010000134.1 GCA_029054485.1 Clostridia bacterium
CTGGGGGTGGGGTGGGTGTGCCTCCTCGGGGGGGCGTGGCCGCGCCCCCACGACCAGCACACGCACTGTAACTGAATGAAATGTTTAAATGCGGAAATCGGAGCGAACGGAGCGGGCGTTCGCCGCTAAACCGCTTGCGAATCGCCCGCGCTTACCGTTGCGCAATAACACGATTTTGAACCCTATTTTATATCATTTACAATTCAGTTACTTTTGCGTAGTTGCTTTATCGTCTTTGCGCTTACCGTGCCAACGAGTACACCTTCGTCCCAACACTTAAAGTCGTCATAAAGCAGTAATTTACTATCTTCTAAGCCTATTGTAGTTACAACGTCATTAGTCATAATATCGGATATGAAGTACTGCGGTAACCCCTTAGAATAGACTATCTTTTCACCAGACTTTTCAATGTACTTCATTATGTACGCCAGCGCATCACCGAGCTTGCCGTTGCCTTCTATTTTCTCAAAATCGCAACGTCCGAATTTATCTACAAAGTATGAGTTCTGAACGGTAATTTGCCGGCGATGTGTATTAAAATTATAATCGTTTTTTTCAAACAATACGCCAGGCATTGTGCCGTCTGGAATATCGAATACGCCGTGAAAATGTAGCCGTTGTTTTTCGGGTGAACGCTCCCATACGCCGATATATTTCCATTCCTTACGAGAACAAAATAGGCTCAGACAATTTTTAAGTTTCTTTTTAAACGTTACTTCGGTATGTTTTTTATCATCGTAGGTAAAGGTAACAAAGTAATTGAAATTTTGTAAATTAGCTTTTCGTGTAAGCCGTATTCTACGGGTGATTAAGTTCCTACGCTTACGCATAAGGTTAGCTTGTACATACTCAAATGCGCTGTTGTAATCGTCAAAATACGGCAACATAGCGTCTAATATTATTTTACGCCTTTCACGCAATTTGACAAATATATTTTCCTTATACAGATTTTCAAATAATTGTCTTTTTGTTATTTGCTTTTGTGGTATTTGAGCCATATTCGGGGGTGTATCATTATTTTCAACGCACAATGGCGTGTCGGCTGTTTCAGCCGGCACGCTTTTTTCTTGTAAATCGCAAACGCTTTCAGACGGCGTTATTTCGCTTTCTACGGGCGTTTCCTCGGTCACCGTGACAACTTCTTCAATAGGCTTTTTGCGTGGCCTGTAAGGACGCTCAGTGTGTGGAATTGCTATATAGTGAGAACCGTCAAAATATACTTTCGTTTCGGGATAAAATCCGCCTTTTGGCTTAACCTGCTGTTGCCGGTTAAACACCATCAGCCATCACCCCCTAAACCGTAAAGAGCGTTAATGAAATAGCTGTTCTGCGCTTGCAGCTCGTCAACGCTTGCACATTCGGTTAAATACTCACGGTAGTCGTTAAGTCCTACGTTGGTGCGTAAAGCCATATCATTGAAGTAGTCCGCAAAACAGTCGGTAGCAAAACGCTTACGGTAAATTTTCGCACTCATAAGATAGTATTTTTTCTTGCTTACTTTTCCGTCCATTGTGCCACGTTCTTTCTCGATTTTAAGAACTGAAAAACCATAGCGGTTATAAATTTTTATGTTACGTTTCCAAAGCCATGCGGTAACGCTTTTAAGAATATGAACAAGTAAAGTGTTGTCGCCACGTCTGAAACGAAAATCATAGTACAGTCCAATAAATCTATTAAACGCCCACTCTGCAAGCATATCCCCGATAGTGTAGAACGGCATAGCAAGTTTAAGTTCGCCGCTTGAAACTATGTTCACAATATCGCATAAATCCCTTGCATCTGCACCCCAGCTTTCAGGACGCTGTTCGTCTGCAAATACTTTTATGAACGGGAAGTTATCAACGGTTGCCGAGTGCCTGCACATTTTGAGCCACGAATTGAACTTGTCGTTCTTTTGGTTAGCCTCGTCAGCGTTCTTTTTCTTTTCTTGCAATTCAAGGTTGTTGCCGCGTTCCTTGCCGATTTCAGTAATGCCTATAACACCGAACTCAAAACTGCCAGCGTTGGGGTTCTCGTCAAGAACTTTCTTGCCGAGCCTTAAAATATCGAAGTCCAGAATGTGAGCGTGTCGGCTATCCCGTCTAAAATTCGTCGGAAAAAAGTCCGTAAGCCACATAGGAAAGTTGCCGCTGTCAATTAACAGGTTGTCCTCTCGTATCGAGTAGTTGGAAACTATAAGACTGCTTTCGATTATGTAAATGAAGTATGCTTGCGCATAGGTAGAAAGAACGCTATAAATATCTTCTTCTTTCAGACCGTCATTATTTATCAAACCGTAACGCTCGCCATCATAGCCAAACAGTTCGCCCCGTTCTTCCAGACTGATAGCCCAACACTTAACCGTTGCAAGATTGTAAACATTACCGTTTTCCATCTCAGCCTGCAACGCTTTCTCAAATAATATCCACGGGAACATAGGAAACTTCATATCGCTTTTCTGCAAAATATCAAACGCCTTTTGTCTGAACATTACTTCCTGCGATAATGCCATATCGGTTATAGCCGTAGTCTTTTTCTTACCCATAGAACCGCACGTCATAGAAACGATAGGCAACTCGTTTATAAAACCGCAATTTCTCGCCTCGTAGTGGCGTAACCTTGCCGTTGCTATGCGTTTTCTGAACCTATCAAAAAGCGGATATATAATGAACAATAACGCCCAATACGGAAAGTAAATGAACGGTGTTTTAAGGTCTGCAAACAGCTTTACGAACTGCGTATAAATGGTACTGAAATCAAACTCAACCGCAAAATAAAAGTAATATGCAACGAACTCAACAATAATAGTTACAAGGTTGAAATTTAATACCCAGATAATAACCCAGCATATCCATATCCAACTATGGCTACGGATAAATTCTACATACCCGACAATAAACCGCTTTATAGGTTGATAGGTTATTTTAGATAAAAACTTGAACACTTTAAGAGGCACGGTATCAACGCCGTGTCTATTGTTTCCCCGTTTATAAATTGCCTTGATAATAAACACGAAAGCTACAATGCACGGTAAAACTATGACTAAAACTTTTGCAAAATCAGTCATTACCACAGATAAATGCGCTAACCAACCGTCAAAATTCCCTTTATCAATTAGCAAAGAAAAGTACTGCGCTGAACTGTTTTTAAAGCCTTCAAAATCTGTCGGTAAGGTAACTTGCGGAGTCTGAACTTCGGGTATGCTATTCACAGTTGGTATTATGTTATGGCTTATTCCAAACATTACGCAAAAGTAGTACGCAACCGAAAGTCCAAAGTCTTTAAACGCATAACCGAGCCTTATATACGAAGAACGGAATACGAATACACCCAAAAGAATAAACCCCATTGTGAGAATAACAGTAAGTATAATATTTAAAACTCTACGCATTAACTTTTTCTCCCGTAAAAACGAGATAACTAATTAAAAGCGCAATTACGATGAGCAGCGTAATCACCAAAATTCTTTTTAAAATTTTCATTTTTTACTCCTTAAAAAATGTTGCGCCGACGGAATCTATAATTTCGTCGGCGCGTGTTTGTCTAATAAATCAGACCGTTATAATTTGCCATCTTGTATAGCCTGCCATACTTCGTCAAAATCTATATCGTCTAAAAATTCGTCGTCATAGTTATAAGAAGAAGTATCGCTTGCTTGTTTCTTTTGTTTGTGTTTTTCTTCCTTTGCCGTTTGATTTATAGCCTTTTCCGACTGCATTTTCATACGTTTTCGCCGTCGTTCTTTGACCTTTTTTATACTGCGTGTTATCGACTTGCAAAATGCCCCAATACACTTAAACGGAATAACTATAATTTTGCCTAATACGAAAATAATAGCGGGGCAGAACTTTAACAATAACAGTACAATAATTAACAGTGCAATTATGCCTAAAAGAATTTGCCACCATTCAAGTCCGCTGCTGTCCTTTGTCGTTACAATGGGGTGGTCGCCATCGGCTACGATATCCATAGGCGACATAATAACGGGAATTACCGTTTCAACAGCGTCCTTAGTAAAAGTGAGGTCGATAATATCAAAATCGAGCTGTACCCACTGTTGCATAATAAAGGCATTTGTATCAGCATTTTCATAGGAATAGACGTAGCCGGGGGCAACGATAGCTCCGCCCGCATTTAAAGTCCAAGTCTGTTTCCACGTTCCTTCGTAAACTTCCGCCGAAAAGTACTCGGA
>JAIDFD010000135.1 GCA_029054485.1 Clostridia bacterium
AGAGCTTTTATCGCCTTATCCACGTCCGAAATAATTTCGTTTATCATAAGGTGGGGCAGTTTGTCGTATGAAATAAATTCAACCTGCTTGGGGTCAACAAGAATAAGCCTCAATTCTTCAGGTCCGTATTTATACAGCAAGCTTATAAGTAACGCACTTAAACAGATTGACTTACCGCTACCCGTAGTACCAGCGACAAGCAGGTGGGGCATACTCGTTATATCGGGACACATTACTTCGCCCTCAACGTTTTTACCGAGTGCAAAAGTAACCGAGTTGGATTTGCTGTTAATGAACGCAGGACTTGCAAGCATACCTTTAAGCCCTACGATAGTGCGCCTGTTGTTGGGAACCTCAATCGAGAGCGCTCCCTTTGAAAAGTTGAGGTAAGCGGTGACGTTTTCTTTCATTAACGCCATAGCAATCGCTTCCCTGTAATTAAGCGACTGTTTGATTTTGGTCTTGTCCTCTATAATAACGTCGTAACGGGTTACCGCGGGACCGATTATTACGTTTGAAACTTCGCTGTTGATTTTAAATCTTGCAAGTGTCTCAACAATAGTACGCTTGTTGTCATCTATTTCGCCGGTATTTACGTTGTTGCTTTCGGGATAGTCGTCCAACAAGTCCAAAGTAGGTCTGACGTACTTCTTCCATACGTGTTTGGGTTTTTCCTCCTGCTTGGGCTCTTCTTTGACGGCAGGTTGAACAGCAACGTTTTCAACCTTTACTTGCTTAACTTCCCTTGTATCCCTTACACTTTTACTCGGTGAAGAACCGGGCGTTGTGCCGAACGCGGAAAATCCCGCGCCGCCAAAACCATCGTCTTCATCTTCATCGTCCTCATCGCTATAATCAAATAAGTTCGCCTTGCTCGCACCCGTCATTCTCGATGACAAACGCGAAGTATCGGGCTCTATTGCCGTATCGTTTAACGCAGGATTGGACGCGCTGAAAAGATTGGCAAGGTTAATCGCCGCCTTATCAACGGGTTTTTCTTCTTTTACTTCAGGCTCGATCTGTTCTTTTTCAACTTCTTCGGGCTGAACGGAAATTTCGCGCACCGGACTTACAAAACTACTTTCGTTTCTCACGGGCGGCGTAAACTGCTCTGCTTCGCTCTGCACCTCATCCTGCTGTTCAGCCGCATAATCCTCTTGAATTTCGGGAGAATATTCTTCCACCTCTTCGGGTTCGGGCTCGTTTATCACATACTCGTCCTGAACCGGCTCCTGCGGCGTCTGGTATACTCCGCTCGAAACCTGCTCGAAATCGTTTATGCTTTCAACGGGCTTGTCTCCGTAGACGTAATTTGCCGGAACAGAAGATGCGGGCTGGTTTAAAACCTGCTCCTGATAACTTTCCGTATAAGACTGATTCTGCGGAACTGCCGTCTGGCTTTTGCCGTCGGAGAAATTACTCAAATAAGTATCCTTGGCATTGACAGGATGACTGAAATAAGAATTTTCGTTAAATATCAGGTTGCGGCGGTAGCTCTCAGCGGCAAACTCGCCCTTTTCAAATAAAATTTTTCTTTTGAGTTTTTCCTGCGAATACTTATCATCGTCCTGCGGCGCAGGCTCGTACTGCTGCACAACCGGAGCGCGTCTGATTTCGCGGGGCTGTCTTACTTCGGCTTGCGCGTACATCTGCTCGATAGGAACTTCTGAAGTGCGAAGCGAACGGCTTGCGGCAACCTCTTCTTCCGCGGTATTATCAGCTACAACCTTAATAGTTTCTCTTCTGCGGAATTTGGGACGGCGGATTACAAAGTAAATGAAATATCCGCCCAATACCGTAAGGAGCGAGAAAATAATATACGCGCCGATAAACGTTGTGAACTTAGCAAAAGGATAAACAACCACGGCGGAAATTACACCGCCGAACGTATATCCCGAATAACCTTTTGCCGCATTCATATAGCAGTCTTTTATGTAGCTTCCGTAGCTTGCGACCGACAAACTTCTGCTGGACGCCGCATGGAACAGAAAGAACGCCATAAGCGCAGTCAAAGATACGGCAAGCGCAACCTTGAACGGAATTTTAATCTTTTTTTCAAAAACAAGCACTTCACCGAGATATGCAAGCAAGCCAATAACAAGATACGAGCCGTAGCCGAAAGTGCCGTACATAAAAGTACATACGGCAGAGCCAACGCCCGCGAAAACCGCTTTCCCCGTTAAAAGCATTAAAAGCACTATTGCGCTGAACAGCATCAGCGTCATTCCCAAAGTTTCCTTTGTGAAAATAAATGAAGTTTTACTGTTTTTATTTCTGTTGTTCACTGGTATTCTCCGCAGTGTTATCTTTGCCGATAACAAATCTATTTTATTATAACATTAGTTAAATAAAATAACAACAAAATGACGGCAATTTTTAATTTTTTTATATAATAAGGAATTAAAAAAGCGCGCCCGAACAAGACACGCTTTTTAACAAATTTATTTGTATTGCGCTTGATTTTTAAGCACCTCTTTTGCGATAACGTATATATCACCCGCGCCAAGGAACAAAACAATATCCCCTTTTTGCGCTTTTGAAATAAAATCGGCAATATCCTGCGGACTGTCGCCGTATCGCGATTTTTTAAGGCTATGCGAAAGGGTCAGAGCACTGCCCGCATCGTCGAAATATTCTCGCGCGGCAAAGGTCTTGTAGACAAGCAAATTATTTATGGGCGCCAAAACTTTTACAAACTGCTTGAAAAGATTTTTTGTGCGCGAGTATGTATGCGGTTGAAAAACCACGAACAATTTGCCTTCGCTCAGCTTTTTCGCCGTGCGTATAGTTGCTCGTAGTTCGGCGGGGTGATGCGCGTAATCAGCGATACATTCCGCGCCGTTAACGTTTCCTATATTCTCAAAACGGCGTTCCACACCGGAAAAGGACGACAGTCCGTCGCGGATAAATTCAAACGGTATTCCCGCACTCCTTGCCGCAGCAGTCGCCGCCAAAGCATTTAAAACGTTGTGTTTGCCGTAGACGTTTAAATTCACCGTGCCAAGCTCGCGTCCGCTTTCGCAAACCGTAAACGAGAAAACCCCGCCGCCGCTTCTGATATTTTTTGCGTAAAAATCCGCCGATTTGTCAAACCCGAAGCTTACACCGCCGCGCAAAGGCAAATCGCAGTATAACGAAACGGATATATCCGCGCAGTCGGCAAATTGAATATACGACCTCTTCAACTCATCCTCGCCATCGTAACATTCCAAGTGGTCGGGTTCGCTGTTCAACACAAGCGAAATATTCGGTTTAAGCAAAAGAAAATTCTTTTTGTACTCGCACGCCTCGGTAATCAGAAAGTCGTTTCCGCAGTAATAAAAGTTTGTAAAAGTCAGATCCTTACCGCCGATATGCGCGGCAAACTTTTTACCCGCGGCAGAAAAAATATGCGCAAGCATAGCACAGCATGTGGTCTTGCCGTGACAACCGGATACCGCAATGACTTTTTTAAAATCACGGCTGATTTCATACAAAAGCTGACCGCGCGAAATAACGTTTTTTGACAGTCTACGCGCTTCGGTTAACCGCACATCGTTGTCTTTTATCGCATCGGTATATATGATTAAATCATAGTCTTTGACACTGTCCGCGGGTTCACCTATGAATATTTCCGCGCCGAGATTTTCAAGTTCTTCAGTAAATTCGTTAGGCGAGGCATCGTAGCCGCTCACTTTTTTTCCGAGCGAAAGCAGATATTTTGCAAGTCCGCTCATACTCACGCCGCCAACGCCTATAAAGTAAAAACTGTCGTATGTGTCCAAAAATTTAACGCGCATAATACATATTATTAAAAATTTCGCAAAAATAGCACGAAAAACGACTTAAATACTAAATTTTCCGCAAAAAAAAGCACACCGCCAGGTGTGCTTTGTAAATTTTTATTGAATTTTAGTCGTTATTGCGCCTTTTATTAAGATTTCGCATCATTTGCGCAAACTTGGGAACGTTTTTGTCGTTGGGACGCTCGATAACTTCGTCCTCGCGCTGAACGGGGCGAATCAACGGCTGAACGGGCTGTTGATACTGCGGCTGAATGGGTTGAGCGGGCGACTGACGATAGTAAGGTTCGCTAACAGACATTCTGCCTGTCGTAGAAAGGTCATCGTTGTAATGAGGATGGTCGTAAATTCTTCCGCTCTGGTATCCTCTTTGAGGAGTTTCTTCCATACCTCTGTAATCAAACCCGGGAAATCCCGTTGCAATAACGGTAATTTCAACTTCGTCCTGAACATTGGGGTCGATTCTTGCACCGAAGATAATGTTTGCCGAAGCATCGACTACGCTCCTGACAAGGTTCGCCGCGTCTTCAACTTCCACATATGTAAGGTCTTCGCCGCCGACAACGTTGAGTATTACGCCGCGCGCACCTTCAATAGTGGTTTCAAGCAGGGGGCAGTTTACCGCAACCCTTACCGCTTCGATAATTCTGTTTTCGCCCTTTGCAACACCAACGCCAAGATGCGCAATTCCCTTATCTTTAAGAATTGTTTTCACGTCCGCAAAGTCAAGGTTAATAAGCGAAGGATTTACGATAAGTTCGGCAATTCCCTTTATGCCCTGTTTAAGAATTTCATCCGCAACGCGCAACGCTTCTTTCATAGGCGTTTTTTCCGAAACGATAGTCTTGAT
>JAIDFD010000136.1 GCA_029054485.1 Clostridia bacterium
GCACTCGCTCGGGTACGTCAATATGACTCTCGATATGATGTGGTCGTTCGGCGTGACCGTGCATGAAATTGCCGGCGGCTACGTTGTTTCTGGCGGCTACTCCGCTAAAAAATACGAAATCGAACCAGACGTTTCAGCCGCGTGCTACTTTTACGCCGCGAACAGATTGCTCGGTACGAATATCTGCGTTAAGGGCTTACTTCAGCACAGTATGCAGGGCGATATAAAGTTTGCAGAGCTTATTAAAAATATCAACGGCGGAACGGTGGATTGCAGTGCCTTTTCGGACCAGACTCTCACCCTCGCCGCGATTGCGCCCTTTTTCAAAAACCCTACAAAAATATGTAATGTTGCGCATATCCGCAAACAGGAATGTGACAGGATTAAGGCTATAGTTGAAAACCTTACCGCTATGGGCGTGAAAGTCGAAGAATTTGCGGACGGCGTAAAAATTTATCCCGCTTCGCCAAAGCCCGCAAAAATCAAAACTTACGGCGACCACCGTGTTGCAATGTGTTTTGCTCTCACAGGACTTCGCGCAGACGGAATTGAAATCGAAAACGCGGAAGTCTGTTCAAAGACGTTCAAGGACTTTTTCACCGTTTTGGATGGAATTTGCGCCGAACTTTGTAAATAAGTTTTAAACCTTGCTTAAAACGCTTTACATTCCGAAAGATATATGTGATAATTGTAATATAATTTTATTACATTTTCACGGGTAGAAAAATGGAACTGATTAAAGTTAAAACCGGAACGTCTCTCGGATATTATCTATGGCTTGTGCTTTGCATCGGGCTGTTTTTAGGGCTCTATTTTCTTTTGAGAAAAAAGAGTAAAAAGGTTCAGTACTGGACGCTGTTCGGCTTTCTTGCGTTTAACTTCGCGCTTCACTTTATAAAACTTTCTTTCCCGCAGTATACTGGCTTTCCCGAAGTTTTGCGCAAGTGTTCATTTGAGAATATCTGCGCGGTCAGCACCTTGATTTTTCCTTTTATCTATCTTTCAAAGTGGAAATCCGGTAAGGACTATATGTTCTATCTCGGTTTAGTCAGCGGAATTGCGGGCTGCGTTGCGCCCATGCCCGTTTCGAGTATGGATTTGGCTTTTTACGAGCCCGAAACCTTCCGTTACTATATCTGCCACGCGGGTATTTGGATTGTGCCCCTTTTGATGGTGCTTTTGGGAATTCACGAACTCAACTGGCGCAGAATATGGAAATCCTTTATAATCTACTTCGCTGTTCTGGGCGTAATTATAATCAACGAAATTATTTTAATCCGCCTCGGCTGGGTTGAAACGTCCACGCTCGAAGATTTTTTAAGCGCGAACGAGAGGGATATGGGCTACGCTATCGGTCTGCCTGATTCTATGCAGGGCGCGGCGAAGTACGTTTTGTGGCTCACTCCCAAAGCCTGGAAAGACCCTTACGTTCCCATTTTATGGGAGTTTTTCCCCGTGGTTATTCTCGGCGGTCTGTTTGCGTTCCTTATTTGCCTTATATGGGACCACAAGCGTTTCAAAGCGGATATGATAACCGCAAAATGCGCGGTAGTGCGCTTTTATAAAGCCACTAAAATTAAGGTGCCCGAATTTTTCGCCAACCTCAAAACGAGATTTGAAAACGCGGAAAAGGGTGAACAGCCCGAAAATACTGAAAATCAGGAAAACGATGAAGACGGCAACGGCGAAGCAAACGAATAATATGATTTAAAGCGGCGCGCACCGTGTAGG
>JAIDFD010000137.1 GCA_029054485.1 Clostridia bacterium
ATGCGAAAGAGGGCATAATTTAAAAGATATGAAATTTGAACTGCGTTCAAAATTTAATCCTACGGGCGACCAGCCGCAGGCTATTCAGAGTCTGACGGAGGGTGTTCTCGATGGCATACGCACGCAGGTGCTTGTGGGCGTCACGGGAAGCGGTAAAACCTTTACTATGGCAAACGTTATAAAAAACGTAAACCGCCCCACGCTGGTTATCGCCCACAATAAAACTCTTGCGGCGCAGCTTTGCAACGAGTTTAAAGAATTTTTCCCCGAAAACCGCGTGGAATACTTTGTAAGTTACTACGACTATTACCAGCCCGAAAGCTACATTCCGTCGACCGATACTTATATCGAAAAGGATATGAGCTTAAACGATGAAATCGATAAACTGCGCAATTCCGCAACGAGCTCGCTCGGCGAGCGCGAGGACGTAATAGTGGTTGCTTCGGTCAGCTGTATTTACGGTCTGGGCGCGCCGGAAGAGTATTTCAGACTTGCAATATCCCTGCGCCCGGGGCAGGAAATGGAGCGCGATGCACTTCTCCGCCGACTGGTCGAAATCCAGTACGCGCGGCGGGATATGGATTTCAAACGCGCGTCTTTCCGCGTCCGCGGCGATACGGTTGAAATCTTCCCCGCAAGCAATTCGGAAGTTGCAATCCGCGTTGAATTTTTCGGGGATGAGATTGAAAGAATTTGCGAAGAGGACGCCTTGACGGGCAACGTAATTTCGCAGTTGAAACACGTTTTGATTTTCCCCGCCAGCCAGTACGCGGTAGGTTCCGATAAAATGAAAAATGCGCTCTCTATGATAGAGCGGGATATGCAGGACGAAGTAAAGGCTTTCCGCGATGAGGGAAAGCTGCTTGAAGCCGAAAGGCTTTCCCAGCGCACAACGTACGATTTGGAAATGATGCGCGAAATAGGCTATTGCAGCGGGGTTGAAAATTACAGCCGTTACTTTGACGGCAGAAGCATAGGCGAGGCTTCGTTCACTCTGTTGGATTATTTCCCCGCGGGCAAATTTCTCGTATTCATCGATGAGAGCCATATGACCATTCCGCAAATCCGCGCAATGTACCACGGCGACCGCTCGCGCAAGGAAAATCTTGTGGGTTACGGCTTCCGCCTTAAATCGGCTTACGACAACAGACCGCTGACATTTGAAGAGTTTGACGCGCGCGTGCCGCAGCTTATATGCGTTTCGGCAACGCCCGCCCCTTACGAGCTTGAACAGGCGGGAAATATCGTTGAACAGCTTATCCGCCCCACGGGACTTGTAGACCCCGAAATAGAGGTGCGACCCACCAAGGGGCAAATCGATGACCTTTTCGGCGAAGTGAACCAAGTAATCGCGGAGAATGGCAGGGTGCTTGTAACTACCCTTACAAAGCGCATGGCGGAAAGCCTTACCGATTACTTAAAGGAACACGGCTTAAAAGTAAGATATATGCACAGCGACATTGACGCGCTGGAAAGAATAGATATTATCAACGGACTGAGAAGCGGCGAGTTCGATATACTTTGCGGGATTAACCTTTTAAGGGAAGGGCTCGACTTGCCCGAGGTAAAGCTCGTTGCCATTCTGGATGCGGACAAAGAAGGCTTTTTGAGAAGTGAAACCTCGCTCGTTCAGACAATAGGACGTGCGGCGCGAAACGCCGAGGGAAAGGTGATAATGTACGCCAATACAATTACGGGCAGTATGCGCCGCGCGATCGATGAAACCGAGCGCAGGCGCAAAGTGCAGACCGAGTACAACAAGGCGCACGGCATAATCCCTAAAACTATCGTTAAGGAAGTCAAAAACACGATAGGAATTACGGGCAAAAAATCGGTTACAGACGATATAAAACTGAAAGACATACCAAATGAAATAGAAAAGCTGAAAGCTTTAATGAAGCTTGCTTCAAACCAGCTCGATTTTGAAAAAGCGATAGAAATCCGCGAAACCATATCGGAATTAAAGAAAAGACTTTTGAAGAGTAAAGGAAAATGAAAGAAGAAATTTTCGTAAAAGGCGCAAGAGAAAACAACTTAAAAAATATTGACGTACACATTCCCCGCAACACGCTTACAGTGTTCACGGGGCTTTCGGGCAGCGGCAAATCCACGCTTGCCTTTGATACGATTTTTGCCGAGGGGCAGAGGCGGTATATCGAAAGTCTTTCGTCCTACGCCCGTCAGTTTCTGGGGCAGATGGAAAAGCCAGACGTTGAGCTTATCGACGGACTTTCGCCCGCGATTTCCATAGACCAGAAAACTACCTCGCACAACCCGCGCTCAACGGTGGGAACAGTGACCGAAATTTACGACTATTTCCGTCTGCTGTTTGCGCGTGTGGGTATTCCGCACTGTCCCGAGTGCGGCAGGGAAATCCGCAGACAGTCGGTAGACGAAATCGCCGACAGGGTTATGCTTATGCCCGAGGGCAGTAAGATTATGGTTGAAGCCCCCGTATTCCGCGGCAAAAAGGGCGAGTTTGTAAAAGAGCTTGCTAGCTATAAAAAGAGCGGTTACGGCAGGGTCAAAATAGACGGCATAACATACGACTTGCAGGAAGAGATTAAGCTTGAAAAAAATATCCGTCACAATATTTCCGTTATAATAGACAGGCTTATTATAAAGGACGGCGTAATAAAGAGACTTACCGACAGTTTGGAAGCGGCTTTAAAGCTCGCAGACGGACTTGTGGTCATAGATTGCAACGGTAACGAAGAGCTGTACTCTTCAAAATACGCTTGTCCCGACTGCGGAATTTCAATCGAGGAAATCGAGCCGAGATTGTTTTCGTTCAACACGCCCTGGGGCGCGTGTCCCGAGTGTTCGGGTTTAGGATTCAGACAGCTTGTAGACCCCGATTTAATTTGCCCCGATAAAACCAAGTCTTTAAACGACGGTGCAATTAAAATCAGCGGCTGGAACCTCGACTCGTCCACCATTACCCAGATGTATCTCAAATCGCTTGCCAAGGTTTACAACTTTTCAATGGACGTGCCCGTAAAGGATTTGCCCGAAGAGGTGTACAACCTTTTGATGTACGGCAACGGCGGCGAAAAAATAGAGATGACCTATAACGCATACCATTTTTCGGGCAGCTACGAAAAATCGTGGGAGGGCTTTGTAAACAACCTGCAACGCCGTTACGCGCAGACTAACTCGGACGGAGTGAAGTGGGATATAGAGAGATATATGCGCACTTCCGACTGCCCCGCATGCCACGGAAAAAGACTTAAAAAAGAGGCTCTTGCCGTAACGGTCGGCGGTAAAAACATAATGGAAATATGCGAGCTTTCCATAGACGACTTAAAAGCTTTTACCGATTTTTCCTTCTTTACAAAGACCGACCATATGATAGCCGACAGCATAATTAAAGAAATCGACAGCCGTTTAAACTTCTTACAAAACGTTGGACTGGGCTATCTGACCCTCGCGCGCAGTGCGGCAACCCTTTCGGGCGGCGAAAGTCAGCGCATACGTCTTGCAACGCAAATCGGCAGCGCGCTTACCGGCGTACTTTATATTTTGGACGAGCCGAGTATAGGACTTCACCAACGCGACAACCAAAAGCTTTTAAACTCGCTTTTGGGTCTGCGCGATTTGGGTAATACGCTGATAGTGGTCGAGCACGATGAGGACACTATGCGAGCCGCCGACCATATAGTGGATATCGGACCTAAGGCGGGCGTACACGGCGGCGAAGTAGTTGCAAGCGGAAGCTTGCAGGATATTATGAACGAACCGCGTTCGATTACGGGCGACTATCTCGCGGGCAGACGGAAGATAGAAGTGCCGTCCGCACGCGTTCAGCCGGACGGCAGATTTTTAAAGGTTACGGGTTGCAAACAAAACAATCTGAAAAACGTTAGCGTTGAAATTCCCGTGGGGCTTATCACCGCGGTGACCGGCGTTTCGGGCAGCGGCAAATCCAGCCTTGTAAACGAAATTATCTATCCCTATCTCGTGAACAATCTGAACGGCGCGCGCCAGCAGCTCGGCAACGCGGACGCGTTTTACGGAATAGAGCATTTTGACAAAGTTATAGCTATCGACCAACAGCCTATCGGCAGAACGCCGAGGAGCAACCCTGCAACCTACACGGGCGTGTTTACTATGATACGCGACCTTTTCGCCGCAACACCCGACGCTAAAGAAAAGGGCTATAAGAGCGGCAGATTTTCCTTCAATGTTGCGGGCGGCAGATGCGAACACTGTCAGGGCGACGGCATTATAAGAATAGAGATGCACTTCCTGCCCGATATTTACGTTCCCTGCGAAGTGTGCGGCGGCAAACGCTACAACCGCGAAACGCTGGACGTAAAATACAAGGGCAAATCCATATCCGATGTTCTGGAAATGACGGCTGAAGAGGCGGCGGAGTTCTTTAAACCCGTAACCTCTATCTATAACAAAATTTCCACTCTCTGCGATGTGGGCTTGGGCTATGTAAAACTGGGGCAGAGTTCGACCACACTTTCGGGCGGCGAGGCACAGCGTGTAAAACTTGCGACCGAGCTTTCAAAGCGCAGTACGGGCAGAACTTTTTATATCCTCGATGAGCCGACTACGGGGCTTCACAGCTACGACGTGGACAAACTCGTTAATATCCTTGCAAGGCTCAGGAGCGGCGGAAATACCGTGCTTGTAATCGAACACAATTTAGACGTTATCAAGACGGCGGACTGGATTATCGATTTGGGACCCGAGGGCGGCGACAAAGGCGGAACGGTGGTCGTAACGGGCACTCCCGAAGAGGTTGCAAAGTGCGCAAAAAGTTACACGGGTCAATTCTTAAAACAAATGCTGTAAAAACAAAAGGAAACTTATGAACGTATACGAAACGTTGCCAGAATTAGTGGGCGAAAATTATTTACTTCGCGAAGTGCGCGAAAGCGATGCGGACGACCTTTTAAAAGTCTATTCGGATGAAAAATCCGTACCGCTTTTCAACGACGACAACTGCCACGGCGATGACTTTCATTACACCACGGCAGAGAGAATGAAAGAGGCGATATCCTTTTGGCGTTACAGTTATGAACACGGCTATTTCGTCCGCTGGGCAGTGGTTGAAAAACAGAGCGGCAGAGCGGTCGGAACGGTAGAGCTTTTTCACCGCGACAGCGATAGCGATTATTTTGACAACTGCGGACTTTTGCGTCTTGATTTAAAAAGCGACTGCGAACGCGCTAATATCATAAAAGAAATTTTATCGCTTTTAAAAGATTGTACGTTCGACTGGTTTTACTGTGATAAAATCGCCACTAAAATAAAGCCGTTTGCCGAGGAAAGAAAAAAGGCGGCGGAAGCCTTGGGTTTTGAACTCTGCGAAGACCCTCTTGTCGGAAACGATGGACAAAAATATTTTGATTATTACGTTTTGAAAAATTAATAACTGTGCCAAAATCGCACTCTTTTTCATAATATGATAAAGCGAAAAGGAGCGCGTTTTCTATGGCAAAACCTTTGACATTGCAAGCCGAGTTTCCCACGACCGAAGGGCTTACGCCCGATGCTTACAGCTTAGCGGTTATTTCACCGGCTTACGCTTCGCCGACCGGAGAGCTGAACAGCATACTTCAATATTTTTACCATTATTTCAATTTCGATAAATGCGGATACAAAGAAATTGCGCACACTCTTGAAAGTATCGCAATCGCCGAGATGCTTCATCTCGAAGTTTTGGGCAAGGCGATCATAGAGCTTGGCGCGCAACCTGTTTACTGCCAGAATCCGCCGACTGCGTTCAACTTTTATTCCGCGAAATACGTTACCTATTCGCGCAATCTCGTTCATATGATAGAGGACGATATTATAGCCGAAAAAAAGGCGGTCGCTCTGTATACGCGAATGTTGGCGCGGCTGAAAAACGAACAGCTAAAAGATATAATTTCACGAATCTTGCAGGACGAAAAACTGCACCTTGAAAAGCTTGAAGAAATTTTGCAGGGGCTTAAACGTTGACAGTTTAAGCCTTTTGTAATAAAATGAACTTATGAATTACGATGTAGCCGTAGTAGGCGGAGGCGCGTCCGGAATGGCGTGCGCGGTACGCTTATTGCAGGGCAATAAAAACTTAAAAATCTGCCTTATTGACGCGGGCGAAAGGCTCGGCAAAAAACTTGCCGCAACGGGCAACGGGCAGGGTAATATTTCAAACCTCGATATGGACGCAAGCCATTACCACGGCGGAAATATCGCTTTGGCAGATAAAATCGCTTGCGGTAAAAATTACGCTGTGACTGAACTTTTCGATTGCCTTTTTACCGCAGACGACAGGGGCAGAATATATCCCGCAGGCAGACAAGCTTCTTCGCTTTGCGATGGACTTATTTCAAAGCTGAAAGGCAAGTGCGAAATTATGCTTGCAACAAAAGTTACCGAAATAGAAAAGGGTTTTAAATTAAGCCTTTCGGACGGAAAAACGTTATCAGCAAAGTTTGTGGTTTTCTGTGCGGGCGGAAAGGCGCAAAAGCAATTCAAAACGGACGGCTCGGCTTACTCGCTCGTGACGAAATTAGGACATACTTTGACGCCGCTGTATCCGTCTTTGGTTCAGCTTAAAACGGATACAAAGCACATAAAAACCTTGAAGGGTATCCGCGCGGACTGCGCCGTTACCGCGCTTTGGAATGGTGCGGAAATCGGCGAGAACCGCGGAGACGTGATTTTTACCGACTACGGCGTTTCTGGCAACGCGATATTTGAAATTTCGTCTTACGTCACCGATTTGCAGGGCGTAGAGCTTTCGCTTGAATTTCTGCCAGATTTGGATAAAGACGTGATAATAAATAACCTTGCACAACGCAAGAGCGCGGGCACGCCGTTAAGCGAGCTTTTGTCCGGCACACTTCACAACCAGATTGGCAGGGCGATAATTGCGCGCGCGCAGAGCGGGGACGAAAAGAAGATTGTAAGCGTGCTTAAAAACTTTAAACTGCCCGTTTTGGGAACGCTTGGCTTTGATTATGCGCAGGTAACAAAGGGCGGCGTAAAGATGAACGAAATTTCGGACGAGCTTGAAAGCGAGCTTGTTAAAAACCTGTTTTTTGCGGGCGAGGTTCTGGACGTGGACGGCGATTGCGGCGGCTTCAATCTTCAATGGGCGTTTACAAGCGGAATGGCGGCGGCTGACGCGATTTTGAAAAGACTATGATATGCAGGCTTGACAATATAAAACTGAAAATAGGCGAAAGCGAGCAAAAGCTTTTGCAAATCGCCAAAAAGAAATTGCCCTCAATTAAGCGTTTTTCGATTATAAAAAAATCGCTTGACGCACGCGACAAGGGCAATATTTTTTGGGTGTATTCGATTGCTTTTTCCGATGAGGACGAAGAGGCGGGGCGCACCTTTGAAAAGCTTGCAAACCCGCCGAAAGCCGCTGTAATAGGTTCGGGACCCGCGGGGATTTTCTGCGCTTTAAGGCTGATTGAACACGGTATCGCGCCCGTAATTGTCGAGCGCGGCGAAAAGGTGGAAGAGCGAAAGCAAACTATTCAAAAGTTTTTTGACAGCCGTATTCTGAATACAAATTCAAACGTGCAGTTCGGCGAGGGCGGCGCAGGCACTTTTTCGGACGGAAAGCTGAATACACAGACTCACGACGGATTTAATAAAGATGTCTTGAATATCTTTGCAAAATTCGGTGCGCCCGAAGAGGTTGCGTACTTAAACAAACCCCACGTTGGCAGCGACAAGCTGTTCACCGTACTTCAGAATATCCGAAAATTTATAGAAGAGCGCGGCGGCGAGTATCTTTTCAATACTCAGGTTACGGGGCTTACAAAGAGCGGCGAAAGGCTCAAAAGCCTTGTTGTTAAAGATACGAAAAGCGGAATAGAGCGCGAACTTTTCGTCGATTGCGCCGTACTCGCGATAGGTCATTCCGCCCGCGACACGTTCGAAATGCTTTACAAAAGCGGTATTTCAATGGAAGCGAGGGAATTTGCGCTCGGCGTAAGAGTCGAGCATCTCGCAAGCGAAATCGGAAGAGCGCAGTACGGCAAAAGTTTTGCCGCTTTGCCGATGGCTGATTACAAACTCGTATCTCACGCGCACGAGAGAACGGTCTTTACTTTCTGTATGTGTCCGGGCGGAGTGGTAATTCCGTCCGCAAGCGAAGAGGGCGGAGTGGTTACAAACGGAATGAGCCTCTATAAAAGGAACGGCGAAAACTCGAATTCCGCGCTTATGGTGCAAATGAAAAAGGAAGATTTCGGCGCGGACGACCTCTTTGCGGGTATGCGCTTTCAGCGCGAAATCGAGCGTCGCGCCTATGCGGTCGGCGGAAAAAACTATTCCGCGCCCGTCCAGCTCTACGGCGACTTTGCAAACGATAAAGTTTCAAGCGGTTTCAAAAGCGTAAAGCCTTCTTACTGCGCGGGCGTGACCTTTGCGCCGCTTAGCGAGGTTTTGCCAAACGTTACGGTCTCTGCGCTTAAAGCGGCAATTCCAGATATGGACAGGCGGTTGAAAGGCTTTGCCTCGCCCGACGCGGTGTTGACGGGGGTGGAAACGCGCTTTTCTTCACCCGTAAAAATTATCCGGGGTGTTAGCGGTGAAAGCGTAAGTTTAAAGGGCTTGTATCCCTGCGGCGAGGGGAGCGGCTACTCCGGCGGTATAACCAGTTCGGCGGCGGACGGCTTAAAAACCGCGGAAAAAATCTTTGAAAATTTTAAAACTCATTAAACTTTCATATTCCGAACACAATCGGGCGTTATAATACAGACAATCAAACAAAGCATATTCTCTAAACTTTTTTTTCATATTCTCTGTTAGAAGTCTGTACCCGAAAGGGCTTACGGACTTCTTTCATTTTAAAAAAAATAAAGGCGGACAATTACCGTAGTTCCCATAGGGAATTATAGCTACGCAATAAATGCAAAAATCAGGCGTAGCATTAAGCCGCGCCTTTTCATTTAATATCTTTGTGGACGAACCGGACTACTTGTAGCCTGGTGAGATAATGAGATATTTCAATATTCAAACATATTTGTAT
>JAIDFD010000138.1 GCA_029054485.1 Clostridia bacterium
GATTATCCTTGATAAGACTATTCTGTAAAAAAAACTCAGAGCTTTTTCAACCGTAGAAAATACCGTAACCATAGCCGCGGACTTATAAATATTTTGTTTCATCAACAATATTCTACAAATTTAATCACGCGATTATGAACATTTTGTCCTTTTAATACGTATAATATATCAAATGTTTACGCTCGTTACGGACAGAAGCAAATATTTCAGAGTGAAGCGGGGACAGAGCGCGGAAGAGTTGGAGCGCGAGCTTAAAACCCCCGTACACGGCGCCGTGTTCGCCGGCAGAATTATAGAGGTCGCGTCGGGGGACTTTACGAGTTATGCGGCGCAGGTGGGGGATACTTACCGCACTATTGCCTTAAAATTCGGCGCAGACGAAGAGGAACTTAAAAGAACCAACGGTTTTAAACCCGTTTATCCAACCTGCAAATTATTTGTGCCGTGTAAAAACCTGCGTGGCATATAATGTAATAGAAAAAACCAACGGAGGTCAAAATGTCATTTTTTTCCAATTTTCAATCGGATAAATGTCCCGGCACTATAAGCGGCAATCCCCTGACGGGAATGTGTGAAAAGGTGTGCATACAGGCACAAAAGATTTTCGACGCCTGCATCAAACAGATTCAGATAGAAAATTATACTTTAACACTCACCGATATGGTTCCCGCGGACCCTACATACCCCCTAACTTTTATAAGCGCAAGGTCAACGTCGTCTTCGGGTACCATAACCGGTCTCAATATCGAACGGCTTGCAGATAAACCCGGTTGCGCAAGAGTTCAGGCAACGGTAGGTATCCCCGTAGAGGTACTGTATACCGATGCCAACGGGGTAGAAGGCGTGGCTCAGGCAAACATCAGCGTTTCGCAGGACGTTCTCTTGTTTGTTCCCGCTCCTTCGATAATGCCTTACAAAGTAACAAGCGAAGTAAGCGCTGTCTGCGCGGAAGGGACTTTCAATTCGGATACAAACACGTTCAGCGTCAACGCTTGCCTTACGGTAATTTTAAAGGTCGCTATAGACGTGGAAATTCTCGTTCCCAGCTACGGCTACTGTGCAATACCGCCCGCACAGGAATACTCGCAGGAGGTCTGCACCGGCTTCTTCGAGCTTCCCCTGTATCCTCAGGGTAAGACCTGTTCAAGGCAGTAATTTAAGCTTAAAACGCACGGCGGAGTCTTTCGGCTCCGTCGTTTTTCTCGCTTTTTAGCCGTTAAAACAGTACTATGCCAGACATAAATAGCCCTTTTTTAATCAAAAATGCTTTATAAATGACTAAAAAAGTGATAAAATAAGTTCATTATGAAAATATTTTCAATAAGCGATTTGCACCTTTCGGGTCTTTGCGATAAGCCGATGAACGTGTTTGGCGCGGGGTGGGAAAATCACTTTGAAAAAATCAAAGCGGACTGGAACGAAAAAGTTTCGGACGAAGATATAGTTTTAATATGCGGCGACACAAGCTGGGGTACGGTGCTCGACGAGGGACTGTACGATTTGCGCACCTTGAAAGATTTAAAGGGTAAAAAGGTGTTTATCCGCGGCAATCACGACTACTGGTGGAACGGCATAACTAAGCTACGCGATAACGCGCCCGATAGCAGTTTTTATTTTTTGCAGAACGACTGCGTGAGGTTTGACGGAGTGGTAATCTGCGGTTCGCGCGGCTGGACCTGCCCCGGAAGCACGGACTATACGGACCACGATGAAAAACTGTATATGCGCGAGGCGGAACGTTTTAAGTTGTGTTTCAAAGAGGTTGAAAAGGTGAGAGAGGACGGCGACAAACTTCTCGTTCTGATACACTATCCGCCTTTCAGCATAAAGTCGCCCGAAACTCTTTTTACCAATCTTTTCGAAGAGAACAAAGCGGACAAAGTAATTTTCGGGCATATACACGGGGAGGCGTATTTTCCCTTGCGCACGGTGAAAAACGGCATAGAGTACCTTTTAACTTCCTGCGACAAAGTTAATTTTGCCTTGCAAAGAATTTTGTAAAAGTGCGGTTGTGCGCTTTACTTTGTACTAAATTCGTGATATAATCTTTTAAAATCCATAAAGGTTATGCTATGAAGCAAAAGTTGACGGAAACATATAACCTTGATATTCTGAAAGCGGAAAAGGCAAATATTGAAGGGTTAAAACCTTTCAAAATATCTGCCTTTACCGCTTTTTTTTCTGTCATAAAAAATAAACGTGAGGATAAAAATGCTGGCTAAAAAAGATTTACTCGGACTGTATGACTGCAGTGCGGAAGAGATTTCGGAAATTTTAGAGACCGCCGACAAAATGCGTAAATTTATCGATGGCAAGGAAAAGAAGTCGGATTTGCTTGCGGGCAAGTCGCTGATTACGCTGTTTTACGAAAACAGCACGCGCACGCGCGTATCTTTCGAACTTGCGGGAAAGTACCTCGGTGCAAACGTTGTAAATATTTCCGCGTCGTCAAGCTCGGTGCAAAAGGGCGAAACGCTTATCGATACGGGCAAGACTCTAGATGCTATGAAAATAGATTTTATCGCAATCCGCCACCCCATGGCGGGTGCGCCGAGACTTCTTGCGCAAAACGTAAAGGCAAGCGTTTTAAACGGCGGCGACGGGATGAACGAGCATCCCACGCAAGCCCTTTTAGATATGCTTGCTCTTAAAAGAAAATTCGGTAAAATCAAGGGGCTTAAAGTTGCGATTTTAGGCGACATAAAACACAGCCGCGTTGCAAAGAGTAACCTTTTCGGTCTCACTAAGCTCGGCGCAGAGGTTTATATGTACGCGCCCGAAACCCTTATGCCCAAGGAAATTGAAAAGCTTGGCGCAAAAATCGCAAAATCGCGCGAAGAAGCGATTGAAGGCGCGGACGGAGTTATGGGGCTGAGAATACAGCTCGAACGTCAAAACGGCGGACTGTTTCCGTCACTTTCCGAGTACAGCGCGTTCTACGGAGTAAAGGATGGACTTCTGAAATACGCGAAAAAGGACGCGGTAATTCTTCACCCCGGTCCCGTAAACAGGGGGGTAGAGCTTACCCCCACGCTCATAGACGGCGAAACGAGCGTAATCGAAGAGCAGGTTTCCTGCGGCGTTGCGGTGAGAATGGCTCTTTTAAAATTGCTTTCCGAATACAGGGAGAAAAACTTATGAAACTTTTAATTAAAAACGGCACGCTGGTACTCGCCGATTGCGAGAAAAAAGCGGACATTTTAATCGAAAACGGCAAAATTTCAAAGATAGGTAAAGACGTTACAGCCGACTGCAAGACGGTTGACGCAAGCGGCAAGCACGTTTTGCCGGGTCTTATCGATATGCACGTCCATCTGCGCGAACCGGGCTTCGAGGGAAAAGAGGATATCGAAAGCGGATCGAAAGCCGCCGTTGCGGGCGGATTTACGCAGATTTGCTGTATGCCGAATACAGACCCCGTATGCGATAATGCGGTAGTTGTAAACTACATAAAGAACAGACAGCGCGAAGTTAATCTTTGCAAAATCAATCCCATAGGAGCGATAACCAAGGGCGAAAACGGCGCGGCGATGTCCGATATCGGCAAAATGAAAAAAGCGGGCGCGGTTGCAATCAGCGACGATGGAAAGTCGGTTATGGACTCCAATATTATGCGCCTTGCCATGGAGTACGCAAGCGGTTTCGATATAAAGTGCCTTTGCCACTGCGAGGATATCAACCTCGTGGACGGCGGGGTTGTAAACGAGGGCTATAACTCGACCTTGACGGGATTAAAAGGCAGTCTGCGCGCGGCTGAGGACATAATGATAGCCCGCGATATCGCCCTTGCCGAAAGTCTGAACGTTCCCGTGCATATCTGCCATGTTTCCACTTACAGCGGGGTAGAAATTATCCGCAGTGCAAAAAGCCGCGGCGTAAAGGTAACTGCCGAAACATGTCCGCATTACTTTATCTTAACGGACGATATTATCACAACGTTCGATACAAACACCAAAGTAAATCCCCCCGTGAGAGAGCAAAAAGACAGGGCGGCGATAACAGAGGGAATAAAGGACGGTACGTTGGACTGCATAGTCACAGACCACGCGCCGCACGCTTTAAAGGATAAGCAGGTAGAGTACAATCTCGCCGCTTTCGGAATAAGCGGAATCGAAACGAGCTTCGCTTTGAGCTATACTTACCTCGTTAAGACGGGAGTACTCACATTAAGCGGACTTATGCAAAGAATGAGCAAAGCCCCCGCCGAAATTTTAAACCTTGACGGCGGCGAACTCAAAGAGGGCGGGGTTGCCGATATTACGATTGTCGACCTCAACAAAAAGTATAAAATCGACAGCGGTAAATTCCTGTCAAAAGGTAAGAACACACCATTCAACGGTTTTGAGGTTTTTGGTAAAGTGGTCTGCACGATTGTGGACGGCGAGATTAAATACGAGGTATAAAAGATATGATTGATAAGCTGATAGAAAAAATTATAGCACTGCAAAATCCCACATGCGTGGGACTTGACACCGATTTCAACTACCTGCCCGAAGAAATGAAAGCGGGCGTAAACGGCTTTGAAGAGGCGGCAAAGCGCATAACCGAATTCAATAAAAATATCATTGACAGCGTGTGCGATATAGTGCCGTCCGTCAAGGTGCAGATTGCCTACTACGAAATGTACGGCGAAAGCGGTATAAAGGCTTTTAACGACACGGTAAATTACGCAAAGGATAAAGGACTTATAGTAATTGCCGACTGCAAGCGCAACGATATAGGCTCGACCGCAAGCTGTTACGCAAAAGCTTACCTCGGCGAAACGGAAATTTACGGCAAAAGCTCGGGCGCGTTCAAAGCGGATATGCTTACTGTTAACGGCTACCTCGGTTCGGACGGCATAGAGCCTTTCGTAAAAGAGATAAAAGCGCACGACAAATCAATTTTCGTACTGGTTAAAACCTCAAACCCTTCA
Organism: Clostridia bacterium; assembly: GCA_029054485.1. GTDB lineage: Bacteria > Bacillota > Clostridia > Christensenellales > Borkfalkiaceae > Coproplasma. Next base: position 4,916 of record JAIDFD010000138.1, read on the forward strand.
AGTGGCGAGTTGCAGAATTTAAAGCTGGAAAGCGGCGAATACGTCTACGAACGTATGGGTAAACTGGTTGAAAAATGGGGCGCGGACACTATAGGCAAAAACGGCTATTCCGAAGTCGGCGCGGTGGTCGGCGCAACCCACCCCGAGGAGGCGGAAAATTTAAGAAAGCTGTTAAAAAACACTTTCTTTCTTATCCCCGGCTACGGTGCGCAGGGCGGAAGCGCGCAAATGCTTAAAGTCTGCTTTGACAAAAACGGACTGGGCGGCGTTGTAAACAGTTCGCGCGGTATAATCTGCGCATATAAAAATTCAGCCTACGCGGGAATGAATTACTCTGCCGCGGCGCGTGCGGCTTGCATCGTTATGCAAAAAGATTTGAGCAGCGTAATAGGCAAAATGGGAAGATAATGAAAGATTTAAAAGCGGTAATCAAGGAAAATAAACTCATAGCCGAAAATATTTACGAACTCACACTGACTCTGCCCGAAAAGGTCAATATAAAGGGCGGACAGTTTGTTAATATTTCCACGGGCGATAGTTCTAAGCTTCTGCGCCGTCCATTCGGCGTTATGAAAGCCGAGGGCAAGGATATAACCCTTTGCTATCAGGTAAAGGGCGGCGGAACGCAGAACCTCGCCCAAATGAAAGCTGGGCAGAATATCGATATTTTAATGCCGCTCGGCAACGGCTTTGATTTGCGCGGGTTTAAAAAAGTGGCGGTAATCGGCGGCGGCGTGGGGATTTTTCCCTTGATTGCAACAATCCGCGCATATCCCGAAATCGATTTTTACACATACGCGGGTTTCCGCAATAAAGGCGCGGTATGCCTTTTGGACGAGCTTGAAAAAAGCAAGTCGCTTACCGTAACCACCGACGACGGAAGCTTCGGCGAAAAGGGCAACGCGGTAGAGAGTTATCTTGCGGACGCGGATAAAATAAACGCGGACTGTATAATAGCCTGCGGTCCGCCGATAATGCTTAAAATTTTAAAACAGCGTTTAAACGAGCGCGGAAACAAAATTCCCTGCTTTGTGTCTTTGGAAGAGAGAATGGGTTGCGGCATAGGCGCGTGCCTTGTCTGCGTTTGCAAAAAGAGCTCGGGCGGAAACGCGCGCGTGTGCAAGGACGGACCTGTGTTCGATATAAACGAAGTGGAGCTATGAGTGCGATATTACGATCCTTAGAAAAAATCAATGAAAACGAATATATCGTTGCCAAAAGACATCGCGGTTCCGGAATAGCTTGGTTTTTTCTGTTAATGTACAGCTTAGTCAATTTTGGCTTCGGAATATTTGTTTTAGTGGTTGATTCCTTTAATATTTTTAATATTAATGTTATAATTTTCGGCGCTACGGGATTATTTTTTCTCGTTGCTGCTATTATAGTTCTTATCTTATATTTAAGAATTCCCAAAATTGCTATCACGTTCAAAAAAGGTAATTTTTATTTTGGTAAAGAGTTAAAGTGCAACCCATTAAAAATCAAAAATCTAAGCATAGAGAGAGACAAAGTATATTCCAGACATTATTACGGATCAAATAAATATGTTTATAGAGAAAGCGATAATAGAGATTGCACTCACGGTACGCTCTGTTTTTCAGTAGACGGCGAACAACATAAGATAGCGAATATAGACGACATTGACACGGTGTATGAAACAATAGTTAAAATAAAAAACGATTATACAAAGTATATTTCTGAAAAGAAAAAGCGTGAACTATCTGACCGTGTGCGGCGGGCTGAACAACTAAGACAAGTAGAACAGGCAGAACAAATAATTAATGCTGAACAACCTGAAGAGATTGAACAGCAAGAGCAACTTGAACAATTAGAAGAGTTTGAAGAGATTTTTGAGCAGGAAGAGCTTTCTGAAATCGCAGATAATATTCAGTTGCCCGACCTGCCCGATTTACCCGATTTACCGGACTGAAAATAATTTGGTGATTCAGATGGAAAAAGTTATTTTTTGCTGTATTCACGTGGACGCGCGCAGAAAATACTCCCGTAAACGTAATAGTTTACAACAATGGAGTGCTTAAATTTTCGGACGGTTTTTCGTGCAAAACAGAAGAAGTGCAAACCGTAAGATGTACGCCCGACGTTCACTACGGCAACGACACTATACTTGACGCAGTAGCAATGGGTACAAGTTCTACGGGGTCGCTCACCGTCGTTGTCGACGGCAGGGAAATAGTTTACTGTAAAATAGAAAATGTAAAAGATTCTAACGACAAATTGATTAAACTTATGCTTGAATGCAGAGAAAAATAAAAGGAAGAACATGGCTGATTTATCTGTTAATATCTGCGGAGTAAAACTAAAAAATCCGGTAATTGCCGCAAGCGGAACTTTCGGTTTCGGCAGAGAATATAATGAAATTTACGATATTTCAAAAATAGGCGGCGTGAGTACGAAGGGTATGACGCTGCAACCGCGCGAGGGAAACCCCGTGCCGAGAATAGCCGAGGGCAAAAGCGTCATTTTAAACGCGGTCGGCTTGCAAAATCCCGGGGTGGAACACTTCATCAAACACGACCTCGATTTTTTAAAGAGCAAGGGCGTTGTCATAATTGCAAACGTAGCAGGCAAAACGCTTGACGAATACGGCGAAATCTGCGCAAAATTAAACGGTCTTGTCGATTTTGTCGAGCTGAATATTTCCTGCCCCAACGTAAAGGCGGGCGGAATGGCGTTCGGTATTAAGCCCGAAAGCATAAAGGAAGTAACCCGCGTTTCTAAAAGCGGCTTATCGAAAACCCCGCTTATGGTCAAGCTTTCGCCCAACGTTGAAAGCATTCCCGTAAACGCCAAGGCGGCGCAAAGCGGCGGCGCGGACTGTATTTCGCTTATAAACACGCTTACGGGTATGGCGGTAGATATTGAAAGGCGCAGACCGATAATCGCCAACAATACGGGCGGCGTTTCGGGCGCAGGAATAAAGCCGATAGCTTTAAGAATGGTTTACGAGGCGGCGCACAGCGTTGAAATTCCCGTCATAGGCATGGGCGGAATTACAAGCGGAGTGGACGCGCTCGAATTTATGATGGCGGGCGCACGCGCCGTTCAGGTGGGTACGGCAAACTTCACAGACGTAAACGCTATGCCCCGCATAATTGACGAAATGAATGCCTGGCTCGATAAACACGGAATTTTATCCGTGAACGAAATAGTTGATACCTTAAAGCTGAACGGCTGAGAGCGGGTATGAAAAAGTTTTTGGTTTGCCTTTTGCTTTCGCTTTTGACGGTTGCGAATTTTTCTGTTCCGCTTACCTCGAACGCTAAAACCTGTCAATCGGAATATACGGGCGTTTACGGTAGGATCGATGAATACCTTAGCTTTTCTTTCGCGGCGGCGCACATTCCTGCGGCTTCGGTGATAGTGGTGGACGGCAACGGCGTGCAGTTTGAAAAATCATACGGAAGCTGTCCCGACACGCAAACGCCCTTTTTACTCGGCTCGGTCAGCAAATCGTTCACGGCGCTTTGCATTATGAAGCTTTGCGAAGAGGGCAAAATAGATTTAAACGAAAAAATTTCAACATATCTGAAAAATGCAAGATACGGCGATGAAATTACCGTTTTACAGCTTTTAAACCAGACCGCAGGAATAGATACTTATCAAACGTTAAAAGATTATAAAGTCGGCAAAAATAAAGGCAAACACGTTTACGCCAACGTAAACTATACTTTGCTCGGTCAGATTATCGAAGCGGTCAGCGGCGAAAGCTACGAGGAGTACGTTGGGCGTACAATTTTTAATCCGCTCGGAATGAACAAATCCGCAGCCTCTTTGCAAAAGGCGGAGGCAAACGGACTGATTACAGGATATGAAAATTATTTCGGTTTTTCCGTTCCGAAAAAGCCGCAGTTCCCTAAAAACGAATACGACTGGATAACCGTTCCCGCAGGCTATTTATCTTCATCCGCAAGCGACTTGGGCAAGTATCTTCAATCGTATATAAATCATACGATAGTGTCCGGGGAAAGCGTAAATCAAATGTTCACAAACGGCGTGGACGTCGAAGATGATATTCCGTACCGTTACTGTATGGGCTGGAGCCGCATAACGGAACCTTTTGGAGAACCCGTGTTAAGGCACAGCGGTCTTGTGGAAACGGGAATGTCCTGCATTTACGTTCTGCCCGAAAGAAATTTAGGCGTAGCGGTGCTTATAAATACAAACGACTTCCTAGTGGCTCAGGGTATGATGGACTCGATCGATTGGAGCGTAACCTTAATGCTGCTCGGAATGGAACCCATTGAAATCGGAAACTGGGAGTATCCTCTATATCATTTTTTGTACGACTTGCTGTATCTTTTAATAATTGCAATCGCCGTGTTGCCGCTCGCGCTTATAAAGCTGCATATAAAGCGGCTTCCGCGCGGGAAGCGTTGGCTTAAAATTTTTGCATTAATTGCAATTCACGCGGTTTTGCCTACGGTTATTCTGCTGTTCCCGATAATCTTTCTTGCAACGCCGCTATGGGTGGTTTGCGCTTTCGTGCCCGATTTGTTTATAATACTCGTTTCGGCGTTGGCGTTGCTTTACGCGGGCGGTGCAGTCAAAAGCGCGTTATGGATATATTACAGTAAAAAAGGAGTTAAAATATGACTTATAAACAACAATTCATTAAATTTATGGTTGACAACGGAGTGCTGAAATTCGGAGAATTTACTTTGAAGAGCGGAAGAAAAGCCCCCTATTTTATCAACACGGGCAACTACAAATCGGGTGCGCAGCTCGCTAAACTCGGCGAGTATTACGCACGCTGTATCGAGGAAAACGAAATTCAGGCAGATACGCTAATAGGTCCCGCATACAAGGGAATACCCCTTGCGGTAACTACTGCGATTTCCCTTCACAATCACTTCGGCAGGGATCTGAATTACTGCTTTGACAGAAAGGAAGAGAAGGACCACGGCGAGGGAGGGCTGTTCGTTGGCAAACAGCTGACCAATGGCGAGCGGGTAATTATCATAGAAGACGTTATGACCTCGGGCAAAGCCCTGCGCGAAATGCTGCCCAAAATAAAACAAGCCGCGGATGTAAAAATCGCGGGTATGGTAATTTCTGTAGACAGAATGGAAAAGGGGCTTGAAACCGATTTTTCAGCCGTGCAGGAAGCTTACAAAGAGTTTGGCGTAAAGGTCTACTCAATCGTAAGTATGGCGGATATTATTTCCGCAATAGAAAGCGGTATAATCGCGGGAAAAGAATACCTGTCCAAAATGAAAGAATACCGCAGTAAATACGGAGTGGAGTAAAAAAAGCCGCAGAAAAATCTGCGGCTTTTAAAATGCCGAAAACAGGTAGCCTTCGTCCTTATAATGTTTTATAAGCTGTTGCAGGGCTTTAACCGTGGAAGTCTTTGTAGTTGAGTCGTGCGCAAGCAAAACTATTCGTTCGGAATTAGCCGCTGTGTCCACCGCCGCGGTGTAGAGCTGTTGGGGTGTGGCGTTGTAAATTTCCGCATCGCGCATTGAGGCGTTCCAGTCAACGTATCTAAGCCCATGTGAAGTCACCGCCGAAATCAGCTCGTTTGAAAGCCCGTAGCTTCCGCCGGGGAAGCGGTACACGTCCGAAAAACTGCCCGTCACCGATTTTATAATTTCGTTGCACTCATCGATGTCCTTTAAAAGACTTTCGGGCGAGGCGTAAATTTTTTTGTACTCGTGAGAAAAGGAGTGTACGGCAAGGGTATGTCCCTCATCGTATGCACGCCTTAAAATACTCATTCTTGTCTGCGCCTGTCTGCCAATGATGAAAAAAGTGGCTTTCACGTTTTCCTCTTTCAGAACGTCCAAAATTTTAGGTGTAACCTTGTCGCTTGGTCCGTCGTCGAAGGTTAGATAAACGGTCTTTACGTTAGGACTTGGCGTATCGGCAAGGGCAAAGGTAGAGCCCTTCAACCAAAACCCGCCGCAAAAGGCGAGAATGAGCGCGCTTGCAAACATTGCCGCGCAAAAAGCGGTGAAATTTCTGTTCATATCCGTATTTTGCGCAGTTTTCCATTTTTTACAAAAAGTTTTTAAATTAATTCGGCGTTTATAATTTTGTCGGCAATCGCAATTTGCAGATAGCGCATATCCTTAGAAAAAAGATACCCGCCCTCTAAATCTTCGCACTCGTCTATAAGGCTTTCCAATATCTTTGTAAAGCAGTTGCTTGTATTTGCATTTAAAAGTCCGTTTAACCCGCTTTTAATCGCGGACAAAACGTCTTTAGCCTTGCTTTGGTTGTACTCACCCGTATCAAGTCCGTTTGCACACTCGTATGCAAGCAGAGAGAGTGAGTTGAGTGTGTTCAGATTTCCCCTGTAAAGTTTTGAGTTGCGCTTTGCCGAGTAACTCTGCACAGGGTAGCTTTCGGTCGTTACAGATAAAACGGTACAGTCTAAATCCCGCCTTTTAAGACTGTCACAAACGGCGTTTGCGTCTTTTTCAGAGTAGTAGCAGGAAACCGTTACATAATAATTTCCGTCATAGTCCAATATGTATCCCGCGCCGCCGTAGCTTGAAACCGCGCTCGACAGCGAGCCCGCCGAAACCGCGTTGTCCGAAGAGCGGTAGCAGACGAAGTAGTAAGAGGTTTCAAATTCAACGCTTCCGCCGCTGAATGAAAACGCGCATACGCAGATAATTACGGTAATGGCAATTACTGCTGAAACCGCCGCTATAAAAACAAAATTGCGCTTATCCTTAAACATATTATAAGATATTTTGTGCGGCGTGTTTTTATGTTTGCGCGTGTATACTGAAAAGCGTTTTAAAATTTTCTCGGCTAACCTTTAAAATTGCTTGCAAAATAATATTTATCTGTTATAATTAAATAGTCAACCAAGGGACGCTAATATGGCTCAGCTGGTAGAGCAGCTGATTCGTAATCAGCAGGTCGCCGGTTCGAATCCGGCTATTAGCTCCAAAAACGCAACCGATGCTTTTGCATTGGTTGCGTTTTTGGTAATAACAAACAAATCAAACCGCGTTCGCGCGAGCGAAGCGATGCTTTGCCGAGGGGTCCCTTAGGGAAACGGCAAAATCCGG
>JAIDFD010000139.1 GCA_029054485.1 Clostridia bacterium
TCGGAGATGGGTAGAAGAGACAGGGATAAATCAATATGAAATTTAAAAAATTGCTTTGTATCCCTCTTTGAGGTTACTTGTTTAATTTTAATCATTTTTTATCCTTTGTATCTGTAAAACGAAATTATTTTACGGTTTATATTTTACCGACAATGCAGAAGAATGTCAATTCTTTCATTAACCTATAATGCCCGTTACATAAGGGGTGAAAATATTTTCAAAAAGCCCGTAACCGCCCTGCCGAAGATATTTTCCTTTCTTTTTTGCGCGGGTTTGTTTTCGGCAAACACCGCCTCAAAATCCTTTTCCGCATCCAATAAAAACTTTTTATCGTCCGAAATCACGCCGTTGTCAAATTCGAGATAGAACGAACGCATATCCATATTGACCGACCCGACCGAGGCGCAACCGTCGATAAGAACGACTTTGCTGTGAACGAACGTGTTTTTGGCAAAGTAGACCTTAACTCCGTACGGAATAAGGCTTTCGGCGTAGGAAACCGTGACGCGGTACAAAAACAGCCAGTCGGGCACTTCGGGCAAAACAAGCCTTACGTCGACGCCTGACAGCGCTTTTGCCTTGATTGCGGAAAGCACCGCGCTCCCCGGCGCGAAGTACGGGGTCATAATATACAGTCTGTTTTTTGCCGAGTTAATCATATTGAGGTACACGCCGTGGCAGACGTCCTCTTTTAAGTCGGGTCCGCCCGCGTAGGGCATAACAGTTGAGTCGTTTTCGGTTTTTTCGTGCAAATTGAGGAATTTTTCAAAGTCCTCGTACTTTCCGCTTTCGAACTGCCACTGGCGCAAAAAGGCAAGGGTCATTGCCTCCACCCCCGCACCGTCCAATCTTACGCCCGCGTCTTTCCAGAGGGCGCGGCTTTCTATACACTCATCGACCACATTGCACCCGCCCGCGTAGGCAGTTTTGCCATCGATTACAATAATTTTTCTGTGGTCGCGCAAGTTTAGCCCGAAAGAAAAGAGCGCAAGCATTTTTGAAAAGGGTTGCAATAAAATCCCCGCTTTTTGAACGCGCTTTTTTGCCGAACGGCTGAAAAGTCCCAAACTCCCCGCGTCGTCGTACAACAGGCGCACGTCAACGCCCTCGTTTACCTTTTTGGAAAGTGCGGACAAAAGTCTTTCAAACAGCGCGCCGTCTGCAACGATAAAAAACTCTATGAAAATAAATTTTTCCGCGCTTTCAACCCGCTTGAAAAAATCTTCGAAAAACGCAATCGGGGAATTTAAATACTTAATATCAGTGTCGGTGTACGGCGCAAAGCCCGCCGCGTTTTTGAGATAGGTGCAGAGTCCGCGCGTCTTTTCACTGCAACTTTCAAGAGAAGCCGCGGGCGAAAACTTAGCCGTGCGTGAATATAGCCTGTCGAAAGTGCGCTTATACGCGCCGTAGCACACCTTTTTGTTTGCGAGGATAAATATTATATAGCCGCACCCGCAGGAAGCTATCATCAGAATAAGCCAGCCCGCCTTGCTCTGTGCGTCCCTGTCCGATGAGAAAACGAAAATACAGGTAATAAACGTAAGTATCAGCGAAGCATAGAAAAAAGCGGGAAAAATCCACGCCAGAAAAGCGTACAAAAACACCAGCACCGCCGCTTGGAAAGCAAGCGCGAAGCTTGTTAAAAACCAGACGACCGCGCCAAGCCCCTGGGGTTTGACGCGGACGGATTTTACTCTATTATCTTTCTGTGTCTTATACACATATCCGAGCCCACGAGACATCTCAGGCGGGGGGGTGGGGGGCTGTGGGGTTTAAAAATAAGGGGGGG
>JAIDFD010000014.1 GCA_029054485.1 Clostridia bacterium
TTGGCTCGTGGGCTCGTAGTTGTGTATAAGAGCCTGCTCTGGGAGTGGCAGACCGCGCGCGACTGCATAACGGAGTATCTGCCTTACGTCGACGTTCTGTTCGGCATAGAGCCTATAAATCTCAAAGACGAAAACGGCAAGGATATAAAAGACGGGCTTTCAATGAACCCGACCTACAAAGAACAGGACAGAATTTTCCGCGAGCTTCACAAGCGGTACAATTTCAAGGCAATCGGCAGGCATGTAAGGTACGTTCATTCGGGCAGTGAAAACTCGCTCAAAGCCTTCCTTTGGTACGACGGCGAAACCTATGAAAGCCGTACTTTCCGCTTCAATATTCTCGACAGGGTGGGCGGAGGAGACGCGTTTGCGAGCGGCGCGATTTACGCGATTATGCGCAAAATGAAGCCCGATGATATAGTAAACTTTGCGGTTGCGACCTCGGTAATCAAGCACACAATGCACGGTGATTTCAATATCACGGACGATGAGGCTTCTATCCGCAAGCTTATGAATCAGGAATTTGAAATAAGACGGTAGGATTATAAAATTAAAGCCCCGCGCACTTTAAGTGCGCGGGGCTTTTTGAGTTTGTAAAGATTTTAATTATTCCAAATGGTGGAAGATACTTCTTTAAGGCTGAAATTCAGCGTACCCAATCCGAAGGGCAGGGGCATTGCAAGTTTAAGCATAGTGCAGCGCGCGGTGTTGGCGTCGTTGTCGGTCAAAGCCGCGTACCAAACGGTTTGGGTTGTGCCTGACATTTCACCGCCGTTGTAGGCAATCGAAACCGCCACGCTGGGCACGCCCTTGTCCTCAACCTCGTTGCCCTCTTCGTCCTCGTCAGGGGTGTAGAGGTTTTTCTCGGCGAGAGCTTCGGAAATTGTTTTAAGCTCTTCCTTTTCTATTGCGGTTGCACCGCCTTTAAGGTTGATAGTCGAAATTCCGCCCGACTGCGCGTTGAACAAATCAATCGACTGCGAAAGGCTGTCCGAAAGCTTCATACTGCGTACCGCGATATAGAGGGACGAGTTGTCAAACAAAGTATTGGAAGTTTTGTTCAGCCTTGTATAAGTTTTAGAGGTTGTTTCTTCGTTTTCGGTTTTATATGAAGTAACTTCCGTGCAGGCGCTGTTGTAATAATTTACAAAAGACAAATCGTAGTGCTTGTACGCCGCCGCAAGGGAAGCGGGGTTGTGCATAGCGGGGGAAGTCGTACTCAAAGTCTGACTGCTGTAAACGGGTTGCAGATTGTAGTAAGCCGAGCGGAAATAGCTCACGGTTTCCACGCTGTCCTCAAACCACTCGGTTTCCTCGCTGCCCTTGGAAAATTTAACCGAAATTTTAAAGGTGGTTTTATAGCAGTACAATGTTTCGGTTTTTTCTACGCGGTAGTTTTCAAGCGCCTGTGTGTTCCAGTCGTAGTCGAACGCGTAAAACTCGGTAGAGTATTCGCCGTCTTTATACTCAACGGAATAGAAGCCGTTGTTCGCGCTTTCAAAAGTTACGCCGTATTTCAGGACTTCGCCGCCGATGAAATTTTCGTTGTCCTCGATAAAATAGGGCTGAATACCCTTATAGCCCGTCTGGGTGTACCAGTTTGAGTTTGTCAGAGCGCTGTTGCTGATCTTTGAGCCGCAACTCGAGCAACTGCCCGCACAGCCCGCAAGGGTCACAGCCGCGACCGCCGCGGCAACAACAGCCGTAAATTTGGGAAATCTTTTCATAACGGGCTTATTATAACACATTATTTTATAATTGTAAAAACTTTTATGGCACAAAATGATTAAAAATCTGCGGCGGTGTGTTATAATGGGGGTATGATAAAAGCGAGCGTTTGCCCCGCGATATACGCGGCGCTTGAAAAACTTAAAAGCATAATTTCCGCCAACAGGGAGTCGGGTCGTAAGACTGTAATTTTCTGCGAGGACAGGCTTACGCTTGCGGCGGAGCGCACGGTTTGCGCGGCGGTCGGCGGTACTTTTACGGTATCGGTTTATACCTTTGCACGGTTTTTGTCGGCGGAGCGGGGCAGGCGGGCGGACATTCTCACCGCTCAGGGCTCGGCAATGGCAATCCGCAAAATCATAGAGGAAAAGCGTGAAGAGTTGAAGCTGTTTGGCAAGTTTTCCGCCGCGGCGGCGGCAGGCGCGGTATATGACACAATCGCGCTGTTGTACGCCTCTAAAATTTCTGCCGGGGACTTACAAAAAGCGGACGCGGACGGGTTGTTGCAGAGCAAGCTTCACGACATTGCCGCGGTGTATGCGGAATACGAAAAATATCTTGAAAACAGCGGAAAAGTAGACAGAAACGCTTACCTTTCGGAGTTGCCCGAAATTATAGAAAGGAGCGAAAAAATCTCGGGGAGCGACGTGGTGTTTTTGGGCTTCCAGTCGTTTACGCGCTCTTCCTTAGACTGCGCGCGGGCGGCTTTCCGCTCGGCAAAAAACGTTTACGGGCTGTTTATCGGAGGAAAAGAAGAGATTTACGTCAACGAAGCGCTGACCTCGTTCGAGGGCGCGGCGGAAGAGTTCGGCGGCGCCGAAGTCGAGCTGGTGGAAAGCGAAATGATTCAAGAGGCTGAAATTTTGCGTAAGTGCCTCTTCGACCCCGAAACTTTCCACACGGCAAAGCCCGTTAAATCCGACAGGGTGCATCTTTTTGAGGCGGCGGACGAGGAAGAGGAACTTGAATTTATCGCCGCGAGCATTAAAAAATTCGTTTTGGACGGCGGGGAGAGATATTCGGACATATCGGTTATGCTTCCGGACGTAGCGGCGGCGGAGCGCGGGATAAGGCGGGTATTTTCGCAGTACCGCATACCCTACTACGCGGACAGGCGGCACACACTGTCCGAACACGCGGCGGCAAAATTCGTTCTGGACTATTTAAACTGTCTTTTTACGGGCTGTCCCTTTAAGGAGTGCGACGGCGTGATTTCATCGCCCCTTTTCCCTGCGGAGAGAGAGGACAAGGATATCTACAGAAACTACGCTTTAAGGCTTGCGAACTTCCGCGGCGGAATAAGGCGGGAGCCGAACCCCGAAATTTTGAATAAAATGAATTTCGATTACGATGCGGTGCAGAGGGTGCGGGATAAGTTTTTAAAGGGGCTTTACTGCCTTAAAACGGGCACGGCGGCTGAGGTGTGCGGCGGCGTAAAAGCGCTTTTGGAAGAGCTTGAAGTGAAAGCCCGCCTCGATGAAATCGCCGAAAAATTCAAAGACGATTACCCTGCGGAAAGCGAGTTCAGTTCAAGGGTTTACGAAGCTGTTTTAAGCGTTTTGGAAGAGGCGGAGGTTATCGCGGGCGGCGGAAAAATGCCGCTGAACGAATTTATTAAAATTTTGAAAAGCGGTTTCGGCGCGTTGGAAATTTCGCTAATACCGCCCAAAGCGGACGCGGTTTTCGTGGGCGATATTTCGGCAACGGCGAACACGGGAAGCCGTGTGATTTTTGCGGCGGGACTTACGGACGACGTGCCGTTATCCAGTGCGGACACCGCGCTATTAACCGACAGGGAAATCGCGGAACTGGAGGGCGCAAATTTAAATATTTCGCCCAAAATCCGTCAGGTCAATATGCGCAGGCGGGAGCAGACCGCGCTGAATATCTGCGCCTTTAAAAATCAGCTTTATCTGTCCTATTCCGTGCGCGTGGGCGGTGAGGAAAGCGGCGTAAGCGAAATTATTTCTTACGCAAAGCGAGCGTTTTTAACGGCGGGTGGCGGCGAGCTTAAAGCGGTGAATATCAAGCGGCTTGAAAAATCGGACGCGGCGCTTGTCTACTATTGCAGTGAAAAAATTCCCGCGCTCAAAAGGCTTACTTCTTCGCCCCGCGCGGAAACGCTGTCGGCGGTGTACGAGTGTCTGAAAGAGCGTGGGTTTGAACGCGAGGCGGACGCGGCGCTGGAAGCGCCCAAGCAAAAAGTTTTAAACGACGGGCGCGCGCTGTTTGTAAGCTATAACTCTATCACACCCACAATGCTGGAAACCTATTTTTCCTGCCCGTACAGAAACTTCGTGCAGAACGGCTTGAAGTTGCAGGAGCGGGAAGAGGGAACTTTGCGCCCCGTGGACACGGGCAACTTCATACACACCGTGCTTCAACGCGTTGCGCCCGAAATGGAAAGCCTCTCGGCTGAGCAGGTCGTTGTCCGCACGGAAGAGATTGCCGAAAAACTTTTAAGCGACGCGCCCTACGCAACGCTTACCGACAGCAAGAGCGGCGGTTACACGGCTAAGGCACTTATCAAGGAAGCGGGGATAATCGCTTCGGGTATGTATGAACAGCTGAAAAATTCCGCTTTTAAGATAGAGAGCGCGGAGTACAAGTGCGAGGTGCCTCTCGGGGACGGCATTAAAATTTTCGGCAGAATAGACCGAGTGGACGCATGCGGCGATTTGGTCAGGATTATCGACTATAAGACGGGCACGGTTGACAACTCGCCCGCAAAGTATTATATGGGTTTAAAATTACAGCTTCCGCTGTATCTGACTTCCGCCGCAAAGGGCAGAAGGGCTGCGGGCGCGTACTATTTCCCCGCCTCGGTTGAGTACAGGGACAAGGCGGACGGCGTGTTCAGGTTGCAGGGCTTTATGGACGGAAGCGATGAGGTTGTGTCGCAGTCGGACGTGACCATTCAACCCAAAACAAAGAGCAAATATTTCGACGCCTATCTAGGCGGCGGCAGAAGCGACAAGGCGATGTCCCCCGAAGTGTTCGGCGGGTTTTTAGAGTATTCGCAGGCGGTTGCGAAGCAGGGCGCAAGCGAAATGCTGGGCGGGAACATTATCCCCTCGCCCGCCGAGGATGCGTGCAAGTTCTGCAAGGCGGGCGGAAGCTGTGCCTTTGCGGTGGGCACGGACGGCGAAGAACGCTCATCGCGTAGCTTGAAGTGCGGTGAAATTGCAGACGTAGTAAAGCGGTTGAAGGAGGGTGAATGATGGGCATTACCTCGGAACAGCAAGCCGCGATAGACAGCCGCGGCAAGGTGATAGTTTCGGCTTCCGCGGGCAGCGGCAAGACCTTTGTAATGATAAAAAAGCTTGTTGAAGCGATTGCGGCCGGCGCGGATTTAGACGGCGTTCTCGCCGTGACGTTCACCAAAAAAGCCGCCGCGCAGATAAAGGAAAAACTGCGCACGGCGCTGATTGAAAAAATGAGCGCCTGCACCGATACGGCGCGCGCACACATTAAAAGCCAGCTTTCAAAAATTCCGTCTGCGGCGATTTCTACCATACACGCGTTTTGCGCAAAGCTTTTGCGGACTTACTTTTACGCGTTGGATATAGACGGAACATTCGATATAATTTCTGCGGACGACTCCTCGGCAAAGGACTACAAGCGGCGCGCGCTGGACGCAGTTTTCGAAAAACTGTACGAAGAGGCAGACGGGGGATTTTTGCACCTTTTGAAGTGCTACCGCAAAAAGCGGAGCGACGGCTTTCTGCGCGCTCTCGTTCTGGACGGATACGAAAAACTGCGCATCACCGCAAGGTATACCGACCTTTTGGACGGCGCGGAAAAGATATTTACGGAAGAGGGCTTCAACGAAGTCTGCGCACAGCTTCAAGAAGATATTAAAAAGAGGTGCGCGGCGCTCAAAGAGGCGGTTGTGGAGTTTGCTGCAGGCTTTAATAATCCCCACCCCGCATACGAAACCATTTTCGGCGAAATGCTCGAAAGTCTTGAAGAGGTTTCGCACGGCGGAATTTTCGACCCCGTGCCCCCCTTGACAAGGACGCGAAAGCCCGCCGACAAAGATGACAAGGAAGAGGGCGAAAGATTTAAAGCCTTTAAAGAAAGTATTTTAAAAAGATACAACGCACTCCGCGCCGACATTGCGGACGAGCAGACCGAAAGGCGCGCGTTTTCCGAAAGCGGAAAAACCGCGGTTGCGTTTTGCAATCTTTTAAAGCAATTCGACGTTGCCTACACCGCGATAAAGCGGGACGAAAACAAACTGGATTATAACGACCTCGAACACCTGACGCTCGCGCTGTTGGAGGACAAGCAGGTCAGAGAGGAAATAAACAGGCGGTTCACCCTCGTATTCGTCGACGAGTATCAGGACGTAAACCCGGTGCAGGAAGAGCTTATTTCGAAAATCGGCGCGGAAAATATCTTCCTCGTCGGCGACGTAAAGCAGGCGATTTACGGCTTCCGCGGAAGCAGGTCGCTGTTCTTTGCCGAAAAGTATAACTCGTTCGAGGGGGGCGGCGGAAGCGCATTGAGACTTTCGCACAACTTCCGCTCGTCGGACGGGGTACTGGATTTCGTGAACGCGCTGTTTTCGCAGATTATGACTACGTCTACCTGCGGCTTCGACTATGCCGCCGGCAGTAAAATGATTTCTGGCGGGGGTTACCCCGCAGGATACGGAAGCAGTGAAATTCACCTCTTCGGTGCGGACGAAGAGGATAATTCCCTGCCCGAGGTATACTCGGTTAAGTCGGGCGCAAAGAGAGTAAAACACTCGCGCGAGGGATTGGCGGTTTTATCGGTAGTCGAGCGCGAGTTGAAGGGCAAGCACTACGATCCGTCAAGCGGAAGCTTAGTGGACACGCAGGCGGGGGATATATGTATCCTTACCCGAAAGCGCAATGCGGCGGCAAACGGCATTGTCCGCGCGCTGTCGGACGCGGGTTACTCGGTTGCAGGCAGTAAGGAACAGAATATCTGCACCCGACCCGAAGTCAAACAGATGATAGATATACTGTCCTATATAGATAATTCCAAACAGGACGTGCCGCTAGTTTCCGCCCTCCTGTCTCCGCTCGGCGGACTGGATTGCGATGAACTTGCGCAAATCAGAATAGCTTACAAGGGTGAAAAGCGTTTGCCGTTCAGGGATTGTTGCGACTTGTATTTAGCCGAAAACAGGGACGATACCGCGCGGAAAATTCATCGCTTCAAGAGAATGATTGTGCGGCTGAAAGAGCTTTCTGACGTGCTTTCCGCCGCCGAGATTATAGACAAAATTTTGCAGGGCACCTCGCTGGAAGCGGCTTATTCCGCGGGCGGCGGAGAAAAACTGAAAAATCTGCGCCGCCTCGCCAAAGAGGGCGAAAATTTAAGCGTGAGCGAATTTCTTGCCAAATTGAAAGACTCGGGATACGATATACCCGCGCCGCCTTCGGCTTCGTCCGACAGCATAAAGGTAATGACTATGCACGCAAGCAAGGGGCTTGAATTTCCGATTGTCATAATCGCGGACGTCTGCGCTACCTTCAAGGGCAGAAACGACAACGAGATGCCTTTCGATGAAAAATTCGGATTTGCGCCCAAATGCCACGACGCGGAAAATATGCTTGTGCGCTCAACCCTTTTAAGGCGGTTGACTCTTGCGCGGGCGGAAGCGGAAGAGCTTAAAAACGAGCTGAACCTGTTTTACGTTGCATGTACGCGGGCAATGTGCCGGCTTCACGTTATGGCGGAAGAGTGCAAGGAATATTCTTCACTGGAAGCGGCGGACGCCAAATGCTATGCAAAACTTTTCGATATGAAGGCGTTTTCGCCCGAGGAGCTGCCGCCCCGCGAAGATTTTACCGCGGGCGAAAAGGTGGGCGTGCAACTCAAAGAGCCGGACAAAAATTTACTTGAAAGTCTCAAAGACAAGTTTATGCGCGCCTACCCGCACGAAGAGGGCGTTGACCTGCCGGTAAAAAGCTCGGCTTCCAAAATTCTTCACCTTTCCGAACACGACTATTTCCGCCCCGCCGAACTCTTCGAAGAAGAGGGCGAAACGGGCGCCGAGCGCGGCACGGCTTACCACGCGTTTTTGGAGCTTTGCGACTTTGATAAAAAGGATGCTGAGGCAATTTCAAAAGAGATTGAAAGCTTTGTGCAAAGCGGAAAATTGACCGCGGAGGCGGCAGACCTTCTGAGCGCGGACGAGCTTTGCGAAATTTTGAATATGCCCGTCTTTGGAAATTTAAAGGGCGCTACCCTTTTGAGGGAACAGGAATTTTTGTGCAATCTTCCCGCAAAGGACGTTTTGCCCGATACGACTTCTTCGGACGGCGTGCTTGTTCAGGGCGCGATTGACCTTTTGGCGCTGCAAAGCGATAAAGCTTTAATAATTGATTACAAATATTCCAAAAAGGACGACGAGGGGCTTATAGAAACCTATTCACCCCAGCTTGCGCTGTATAAAAAGGCGGTTGCGGTGGTCACGGGCAAGGCGGAAAAGGATATTCGCTGCGTAATCGTAAATATTTTCAGGCGCAGACAAATCAATCTTGATTAAAAAACAAAAAACCTGTTTTTTTGCGACAAAATATCCGTCTTTTCACGGCTGAAAGACGGATATAATTTATACGCTTATGTTCTCAGAGTTTATAAATAACATTTATTCAAAAGTCGCAAATATTTCGTTCGACACCCTTTTATGGATTATCTGGGGTGCGTTCGCGGCGATTTTCGTTGCGACCCTGTTTTTATCCCTGTGTATGCCCAAAGTGAAGTCGGCTTCCAAAACGCCCTTTTTCAATCTCGTCAACGCCTTTGCCGCGTTGACCTTTGGCGCGTTCATCACCGAAGAGGGACTTCCGCAGTCGGTGCTTGCCGCCGTAATTTTCTGGTGTATAGGGTATCTGCTGTACGGGCTTTTATGCCTTATCGGCAAGGGCAAAAAGCAAGCCGCCGTTCAAAGTCAGGTTGCAATATCTTCATTGCCGGTGGCAACGCCGCCGGTAAAACAGCCCGCAATGCGGGCGGAGGTACCTGCGGCAAAATCCACCGTAAGGCTCGAACACGCCATATCCGTGACCGACAGACTTCTGCAAAAGAACCTCGGCAAAGGGGACAGGCAGGAGCTTGAAAAACTGAAAAATACCTTGGCGGTGCTTCAGATGAAGGGAGCGCTTACCCCCTCGGAATCGGATATTTTAAACGAAAATTTTAACGCCCTTTTAAAGCTTATGGCAAAGTACAACGTTTAAATGGATTTCAAGTTTGCCTGAACGTACTCACCCTCGCGCTCGGCAATCTGCAACGCCTCGCCTGTTAAAGGGGTGCCGCGCTTCAAAATAACTTTGCCGTCCTTTTTGACGTCGCTCTTTAAAATACGTTCATTTTTCTTTACAATTACAGCGTCTCCGCAGACAAGCTCGTTTGCGGAGAACTTTTTTTTGCCGACGTAAGCGGTTGTAAGCGTATCGCACTCCACCGAAAAATCGGTGAGGTTGCCAAGGTATTTTCCGTTGCCGTCGAACACTGGCTTACCGAGGCGCATGGGCACGCTGTCGCGGATAGCGGCTTCCCTGTCCTCAAAAATAATTTTGTCTTCGCCGTAATGCAGAATATTCTGCGCGTCTACCGAAAACTCGTTTTCGTTTTTATCCGCGCATTTCAGACATTCCAGTCTGTCGCCGCGCACATTCACGCCGATAACGTAACCCGTTTTGCCCGCCGTGCTTTCAACTTTCATACCGTAAAAAAATGAAATTTTCATAATTCACCTCGTAACATCTATGAATATAATATTTAAGCGGCGCTTATAAAAAGCACGCGGTAAAAGGTATAATTTTGTCGATTGTGAAATAATACGCAAAAACTTTACATATGCCTTGACATGTGTAAAGTTTTAGTGTAAACTTTTGGTAATTATGAAAGATTACGATGTTATAATCGCGGGCGCGGGAGTCGCAGGTCTGAACTGCGCTTTGCACCTGCCTGAAAATAAAAGCGTACTTATTATCTGTAAGGACGAACCCGAAAAAAGCGACAGCTATCTCGCGCAGGGAGGAATCTGCCGCCTTAAAGACGAGGGCGACTATAACAGCTATTTTGAGGACACTATGCGCGCGGGTCACGGCGAAAACAACGCCGCGGCGGTAGAGTGTATGATACGTTCCTCGCAGGCGGTCGTAGACGAGCTTATTTCCTTGGGCGTTGATTTTGCGCGGGAAAAGGACGGAAGCCTTTGCGCCACGCGCGAGGGCGGACACTCGGCAAACAGAATTTGTTTCCACAAGGACTGTACGGGCAAAGAGATAACCTCCCGCCTTATGCAAAAGGTGAAAACCCTGAAAAACGTAACCGTGGCGCCGCACACGGTGCTATTGGATATAATCGCGGACGGCGAATGTTCGGGCGTTGTAGTGTGGGATAAAAACAGCGGAAAAACAAAGAAGATATTTTCCGACTATACCGTACTCGCCACGGGCGGTATAGGCGGAGTTTTCAAAAAGAGTACCAATTTCAGACTGCTCACGGGCGACGGGGTTGCGATTTGCCTTAAAAGGGGGATTGCGGTTGACAACGTAAACTACGTCCAGATTCATCCGACCACCCTTTACAGCGAAAAAGAGGGCAGAAGCTTTCTTATCTCCGAGTCGGTGCGCGGCGAGGGAGCCGTTCTTCTGGACAAAAATTTCAACCGCTTTACAGACGAGCTTCAACCGCGTGACGTGGTGACAAAAGCGATTAACGAACAGATGAAAAAGGACAAAACCCCCTTCGTCTGGCTGGATATGCGCACGATACCTAAAGAGGAAGTACTGTCGCACTTTCCCGGTATAGTGGAAAGGTGTTTACAGGAGGGTATAGACGTATTCACCCAGCCCGTGCCGGTAGTTCCCGCACAACACTATTTTATGGGCGGGGTAAGAAGCGGGCTTGACGGCAGAACGACTTTGCCCAGGCTTTACGCCGTAGGCGAAACCTGCTGTAACGGCGTTCACGGCGCGAACAGGCTTGCTTCAAACTCATTGCTTGAAAGTCTGCTGTTTGCAAAGCGCGCGGCGGAAGATATTACCCGGTATTATAAGGAAGCAAAGACCTTTGCGGACGTCCATTTGGAAAATTACGAAAATCCGCAGAAAATTCTTGAAGAGTATAAGCACATTTTACTTAAAGCTATTGAGGAGGCAGAAAATGTTAGACCCCGTAACTATTAAAACCAACGCGGACGAACTGATTAAGTCGGCGCTTAAAGAGGATATTTCGAGCGAGGACGTAACGACCAACGCGGTAATGCGCGGACGGGTTTCGGGCGAAGCGCAACTCATATGCAAGCAGGACGGCGTAATCTGCGGTTTGCCCGTGTTTGAACGTACATTCAAAATTTTGGACGAAACCGTGGAAATAACCTTTTTCAAAAAAGAGGGCGACAGGGTCAAAAAGGGCGAAACGGTTGCAAAAGTAAGGGGGGATATACGCGTAATCCTCTCGGGCGAGCGCACCGCGCTGAATTTTTTACAGCGTATGAGCGGAATTGCGACCTACACGGCGGAAACGGTTAAGCTGTTGGAGGGGAGCAAAACCAAGCTTCTCGATACAAGAAAGACCACTCCCAATATGCGCCTTTTTGAAAAGTATGCCGTAAAAATAGGAGGCGGGTGCAACCACCGCTACAATCTTTCGGACGGAATTTTGCTCAAAGACAACCATATCGGCGCGGCGGGCGGCGTTAAAAAGGCGGTGCAGATGGCAAAGGAGTACGCGCCTTTTGTCAGAAAGATAGAAGTCGAGGTTGAAAATATTGAAATGTGCGCGGAAGCGGTTGCAGCGGGCGCGGACATAATTATGCTTGATAATATGAGCGTTGAGGAAATGAAAAAGGCGGTGGATTTAATCGCGGGCAGGGCGCAGACAGAGTGCAGCGGAAACGTCACCAGGGAAAATATTGAAAAAATCAAGGCGGCGGGAGTGGACTTTGTTTCGAGCGGCGCGCTTACCCATTCCGCGCCCATACTCGATTTGTCACTTAAAAATCTTCACCCCGTGGAGGGCGAATGAAATCGGATAAGCGCAGGCAGGAAATTTTAAGCCTGTTGGGAAATACCGAAAACGCGATACCCGCCAACGTTTTAAGCGAAAAATTCGGGGTGTCCCGTCAGGTCATTGTGCAGGATATAGCGATTTTGCGCGCCAACGGCTATGACATAACTTCCACCAACCGCGGTTATGTTTTAAATTCGGGCATAGTCGCGTCGAGGGTGTTCAAGTGCCGCCACTCTTTCGAGCAAATCGTGGACGAGGGCGTGCTTGTCATAAACCTCGGCGGAAAAATAGAGGATATTTTCGTGAACCACCGCGTTTACGGCAGAATTTCGGCAAGACTGGATTTAAACAGCCGTATCCACGTTGAAGAGCTTTACCGCTCGCTCGTGTCGGGCGCGTCTAAACCTTTAATGAGCGTGACAGACGGCTATCACTATCACACCGTTTCGGCTCAGAGCGAAAGCACGCTTGATGAAATCGAACAAGCTCTGCGCAAAGCGGGCTTTTTAATAGAAATCTGATTTATATATTAATATGGTATAG
>JAIDFD010000140.1 GCA_029054485.1 Clostridia bacterium
CCCCTATTCAAAGCAAATCTCCTAATTGCTGCTAAACAAAATCATCGGGTGTTTCCGCTTTAAAGCTATTTTAAAATCCAAACAAACCCGGAGAAATGCCAATAGGCTGTTCTTAGTTTGTTTGGTAGAATAGAAATTATTTAAAAAAAAGCATACGCAATAAATTCCCGCATAAAAAAACGCGGAATCCTTTTCTCCCGATATTAAGATTTTGTTTAGCGTATCCATTTTAACATACATTTCTAACCATTGCAAGTGAAATCCGAAAAATGTCGCCATATCCGAAAAATGAATAAACCTATCCGTTTTGTGTATAGAATTAAAATAAGTCGGTGCTATAATTATTATGAATAATAATGAAATGTCAAGGGGGTATTTCATATGACCGTTAAAGACAAAATCAACGCGCTTGTGGACGAGCTCGAAAACGTCGGCATTGTGCCCGTTATAAAGCTCGACAACGTTGACGACGCTGAAAACCTTGCAAAAGCGCTCCGCGACGGCGGAATCAACTGCGCGGAAGTAACTTTCCGTGCCAAGGGCGCGGACGAGGTTATCCGCAGAATGACCAAAGCCTATCCCGATATGCTAGTCGGCGCGGGCACGGTCTTAACTTGCGAGCAAGCCGACGCCGCTATAAAAGCGGGCGCCAAATTTTTGGTCGCGCCGGGGCTCAACCCCAAAGTCGTAAAGCACTGCCTCGATAAGGGCGTGCCGTTCGCGCCGGGGCTTTCTTCCGCCAGCGAGATAGAGCAAGCCTTAGAGCTCGGGCTCGACTTCGCGAAGTTCTTCCCCGCAGAGCAGGCGGGCGGGCTTGCGTATATAAAGGCTATTTCCGCGCCGTATTCGTCTATGCGCTTTATGCCGACGGGCGGAGTTACGGCGGATAACCTGAACACTTACCTCGCTTTCAAAAAAGTCGTTTGTTGCGGAGGAAGCTGGATAGTCCCCGCCGCACTCGTAAACGCGGGCGACTGGGCGGGTATAACCAAACTCTGCCGTGAAGCAATCGACAAGATGCTCGGCTTCACTATGGTCCACGTAGGTCTGAACTGCAAGAACCCCGAAGAAGCGGAGTCCGTCGCCGACGAGTTCGATGCCGCTTTCGGCTTTGCGAAGAAGGTCGGCAACAGCTCGGTGTTCTCTTCAACGTATATGGAAATGATGAAAAAGCCGTTCAAGGGCACCCACGGGCATATCGCAATCGCGACGAACTCGGTAAAACGCGCCCTGTATCAGCTCAAACTCCGCGGTTACGACGTTGACGAAACCTCGATAAAGTACAACGCAGAGGGAGTAATGAACGTCGCGTATCTCAAAAAAGAGTTCGGCGGGTTCGCCGTGCACTTGGTTCTTAAAAAATAAAAGCTTGACTTATAAGCGGCGCATTTCCGTGTTGCGCTACGTTTTGTTTAGTCGTGTACGCAAAGTACACTCCTTGCACAAAGCCTCGCGCGCCTTGAACTGCTTGCTTCTAAGCCAAGGGCA
The DNA here is from genome assembly GCA_029054485.1 of Clostridia bacterium. Classification (GTDB taxonomy): domain Bacteria; phylum Bacillota; class Clostridia; order Christensenellales; family Borkfalkiaceae; genus Coproplasma. Next base: position 1,489 of record JAIDFD010000140.1, read on the forward strand.
GGTAATTGTCATTCCGAGCGTAGTCGAGGAATCTAAAAATCAATGTGCAAAGCGTAGCCGAAGGGTCTTAATCCATCAACAAATCAATTTAAAAATCATTAAGGAGAAAATAAAATGAAAAAGATAGTAACTATGGGCGAAATTATGCTTCGTCTTTCAACCCCCAACAACGAAAAGTTTATTCAGGCCGACGAGTTCGATATCAACTACGGCGGCGGCGAGGCTAACGTTGCGGTATCCTGCGCAAACTACGGACACAAAGCGGAATTCGTAACCGCGGTTCCCGACAACGAGCTTGGTGAGTGCGCGCTTGCGGCTTTGAAAAAATACGGCGTTAAGACCTGCCACGTTGCCAAGTGCGGCGAAAGACTGGGTATCTACTACCTTGAAACAGGCGCGGCTATGAGACCTTCAAAGGTCGTTTACGACAGAGCGCACTCTTCGATAACCACCGCGACCGCAAAGGATTTCGACTTCGACGCGATTTTCAAAGATTGCGACTGGTTCCACTTCACGGGCATTACACCCGCTGTATCGGACAGCGCGGCAGTTCTGACCGAAGAGGCTTTGAAGGCGGCTAAAAAGCACGGCGTAACAGTATCGTGCGATTTGAACTTCCGCAAAAAGCTGTGGTCGAGCGAAAAGGCTCAAAAGGTTATGACCAAACTTATGAAGTACGTCGACGTCTGCATCGGCAACGAAGAGGACGCAGAGCTTGTTCTCGGCTTCAAGCCCGGTAACACGGACGTAACCAGCGGCGAGTTGGAGCTTGCGGGCTATAAGTCGATTTTCGAGCAGATGGTTAAAAAGTTCAACTTCAAATACGCGATTTCTTCGCTGCGCGTAAGCCACTCGGCTTCGGACAACGGCTGGTCGGCTTGCATTTACAACGGCGAAACCAAGGAATTCTATCATTCGAGAGAGTACAGAATTTCTCCCATAGTCGACAGAGTCGGCGGCGGCGACAGCTTTGCGGGCGGCGTAATCACCGGTTTCCTCGACGGCAAGGACTTCAAGTCCGCGCTCGAATTCGGCGTAGCGGCTTCCGCTCTGAAGCACACTATCCCCGGCGACTTCAACCTCGTATCCCGTAAGGAAGTAGAGGCTCTCGCGGGCGGCGACGGTTCGGGCAGAGTTCAGAGATAAATAAATTACATAGTTTTTAAGTTGCGGGCGCGCGTACGCGC
>JAIDFD010000141.1 GCA_029054485.1 Clostridia bacterium
GTGTCGCGCGGGCGGCTTTAAAAAATACGTTTAAAATCACAAATTTTTAAACTGGTATTCGTACAGTTCTTTGTAAAGACCGTTCTGCTTTATAAGCTCTTCGTGGGTGCCGCGCTCTTCCACGCCGCCGGACGTGATTACGATAATTTCGTCCGCGTTTTTCACGGTGGAAAGACGGTGCGCGACTACGAGGGTAGTTCTGCCCTCGGACAGTTTGCCCAACGCCTCTTGTATAAGCATTTCAGTTGCGTTATCCAGCGCGGAAGTCGCCTCGTCCAAAATGAGAATGGGCGGATTTTTCAAAAATGCGCGCGCGATAGCAATCCTCTGTTTTTGCCCGCCCGAAAGTTTTACGCCCCGCTCGCCCGTGGTCGTGTCGTAACCCTCGGGGAGTTTTTCGATATAATCGTGAATATTCGCCTTTTTAGCCGCCTCAATAATTTCCCCTTCGGTCGCGTCGAAATTTCCGAACGCGATATTTTCGCGTATCGTGCCGTTAAAAAGAAAGACGTCCTGCTGGACTATGCCTATATTCTTTCTCAGCGACTGCCTGTCAAGGGTGCGTACGTCGTAACCGTCCACCGTGATTTCGCCGCCGTCGATTTCGTAAAAGCGGGGTATAAGGTGGCAGATAGTGGTCTTGCCGCCGCCGCTCGGACCGACCAGCGCAATGGTTTTGCCCGCGGGAATTTTCATTGAAAAGTTTTCAATAACCTTTGCCGCGCCGTCCTCTTTTTTGTAGCCGAAGGTTACGTTTTTAAACTCGATGTCGCCGCTCAGCTTTTCTATCTTTACCGCGTTTTCACATTCCTCTTCGGGCGGGATATCCATAATCTCGCAAAACCGCTTAAAGCCCGTGGTGCCTTCCTGAATCTGGTCGTAAATAGTGGTCAGTGTTCTGACGGGAGTGATAAGAGTGGTGATATACAGCACGAACGCGAAAAACTCGCCCGTATCGATTTTTCCGTAGTAGAAAAACAACCCGCCAGCGAGCAGTACCGCAAAATACAAAAAGTCCATAAAAAAGTTCATTGAGGAGTGGAACTCGCCCATAACCTTGTACTGCTTGCTCTTTGCCGAAACAAAATCCCTGTTGCCCTTTTCGAATTTTTCTCGCTCGTGTTCGGACGCGGTGTACGCGCGCGACACGCGCACGCCGGATATCGCGCTCTCTATATCCGCGTTAATTTCACCCTGCACCACGCGCACGCGCTTGTAGACGTTGCGCATACGCCGTCTTATCAGAAGGGCAAAAATTACGATAAGCGGAATACACGCAAACACAATGAGTGCAAGATATACGTTGATGAACGACAAAAGGATGAACGCGCCGACTATGGTTATCAGCGACAGAAAAACGTCCTCGGGTCCGTGGTGGGCGAGTTCGGAAATTTCGAATAAGTCGTTTGTCATACGGCTCATAATAACGCCCGTCTTGTTATCGTCGAAGTACGAAAAAGGCAGCTTTTGCAGGTGGCGGAAAAGTTCGCTGCGCATATCCGCCTGTATTCTTACGCCTACGACGTGTCCCCAGTATTGCAGAAAATAGTTGAGCCCAGCCTTGATGACGTACAGTGCGAGCAGTACGCCCGCGCCCGCCAAAAGCAGATATAAAAGACGGTTGGGAACGTAGTCGTTGATTATTTGTTTGGTGAGGTAGGGATATGCGAGGTTGAACACCGAAATCACGAATGCACAGCACATATCCAGCGCAAACAGTTTTGAATGCGGTTTATAGTAGCGGACGAACCGCCTTAAAAGTCCTTTTTTCTTTTCCATATTTTTCCTTATAAGTCAATCGAAAATTTGTACATCTCGGATTTGGATATTCCCCTGTCTTTTGCGGCTTGCTTTACCGCTTCCTTTTTATCCATTCCCTCGGACATATAGCGGGCTATATGCTCTTTTTCGGAGAGCGCGCAGAGGGGATTATCCCCTTGCTTTGCGCCCTCGACCACTAAAACAAACTCGCCGCGCTTTTCACCAGACAGTCCTTGCGAGAGGTTGAAAGTAATTGCTTCCTCGTGCAGTTTGGTAATCTCGCGTACTGCGCAGGCTTTGCGCTCGCCGAAAACCGAATACATGGCGGATATGTCGCGGTCAACGTCCTGCGGAGCGGAGTGAAAGCAAAGGGTCATATCTAAATTTTTATACTTTTCGAGTACCGTCTTTTTCTCGCCCGCCTTGTCGGGTAAAAAGCCGATAAACGCAAATCTTTCCGCGGGCAGTGCCGAAAGTATCAGCGCGGACAAAAACGCGTTTGCGCCGGGGACAACGGTGTATTCTATTCCCGCATTTTTCAATTCGCCGCACAATATGTTGCCGGGATCGGAAATTACGGGCATGCCCGCGTCCGAAATTACCGCGATATTTTTGCCCTCTTTAGCCGAGGCTATAATTTTTTCCGCCGCGCTCCGCTCGTTGAATTTATGGCAGGAGAAAAGCGGCTTTTTAATGTCATACGCGCTTAAAAGTTTAAGCGAGTGGCGGGTGTCCTCGCAGTAAATTTCATCGACTTCCCGTAAGGTTTCCACCGCGCGGAAAGTTATATCTTTCAGATTGCCTATCGGCGTCGCGACCATATATACCATAGTTTAGTCCTCTTTTTTGTTTATAACCGTATTTAAAATTTCGGTTGCGGGCTTGCCGCCCTTGACCGCTTCAACCATAACGAGATAGGGAGTTGCGCCCTCTTTTCCCGCAACGAATTGAAGTCTTTTCACTTCCAGATTTTTTGCCTTTAAGGTGTAAATAAGTTCAGCCGTTCTGTCCGCGCGGTTTATGATTGCAAGCCGACCGCCGAATTTGAGTTTGCGGAAAGCGGCTTCCGCGATTTCGGGCAGGGATAAGGTTATCTCTTTGCGGCACACGGCTTTTTCAAAGCTGGCGTTTTCAAACCCCGAACGCTCGTAAGGGGGATTACAGAGTATGAGCGAAAATTTATCGTCGAAGCTCTTGGGAATGTCCTGCAATTTGCAGTTTACCACCTCGCAGTCAAAGCCGTTAAGCTCGGCTGTCCGGCGGGACATATCCGCAAGCGGAGCTTGCATTTCAAACAAAGTAAGACTTTTAATTTTCGGGTTGAGGCATAAAAAGTGGAAGCCCACAACCCCGCTGCCCGAGCAAAAATCCGCGACAATATCGCCCGCTTTCGCCCGCGCAAACTTCGAAAGCAGAATACTGTCGGAAGTAAATCTGTAAAGCGCGGTGTTCTGTATTATTTTTTTGTCCTCGTAAAACTCTTCTAAAACTTCGTTCGTGTTAAGGTTATACATACGGTAGATTATACATTAAATTCACGCGCAGGTCAACCATAAGCGAAAGCCGCCCGCGCCAAACGGCGCGGGCGGCTTAAATTTTTATTGCTTATTATTTTGTCTTTTTAGCCGCGGGTTTCTTTGCGGGAGCTTTTTTAGCCGCGGGTTTCTTTGCGGCGGTTTTGGTTGCCGTTGCCTTTTTCGCAGTAGTTTTAGCGGCGGGTTTTTCCGCTTTCTTTTCTACCACGCAGTTAGCTTTCAGCGTGTTAAGACATTCCCAAAGCTCTTCGGGTATTCTCGACTGAATGGTTGTGTTGTAGTAATTTTCAATCTCTTCGGCCTCGGTTGCCCACTTCTCTTTGTCAACGGTAAGAATTTCTTTCAGCGAGTTGATGTCAAACTTCTTGCCCTCGCAGATGTCGTAATCCATTTCGGAAATATCGATATCCTCCGCATTGGGAACGTAACCTATAGCGGTTTCCTGCGCATCGACGGGAGTATCGCTGCAACGCTTTAAAATCCATTCCAAAACGCGCATATTGTCGCCGAAGCCGGGCCACATAAAGTTGCCGTCCTTATCGGTGCGGAACCAGTTTACGTTGAAAATCTTGGGCGGGTTTTTAACCTTTTTGCCCATTTCAATCCAGTGAGCGAAATAGTCGCCCATATGATAGCCTGCAAAGGGCTTCATCGCCATGGGGTCGTGGCGGAGAACGCCTACCGCTCCCGCCGCCGCCGCGGTGGTTTCGGACGACATAGCCGAGCCTATAAATACGCCGTGGTTCCAGTCGCGGGACTGATAAACGAGGGGAGTAGTCGACGCTCTTCTGCCGCCGAAGATAATAGCCGAAAGAGGCACGCCCTTCTTCGAATTAAATTCGGGAGATACGCAGGGGCAGTTGACCGCGGGCGCGGTGAAACGCGAGTTGGGATGCGCCGAGCAGGTGGATTTGTCTTTTTTATCAAACTTTTCGGGATTCCAGGGTTTGCCCGTCCAGTCTATAACGTGTTTGGGCAGTTCCTTTGAAAGTCCTTCCCACCATACCGTCATATCGTCTGTATTGAGCGCAACGTTGGTAAAAATCGTGCCGCGCTTGGTTGACTGCAAAGCATTGTAGTTGGAGTGGTCGTTGGTGCCGGGGGCTACGCCGAAGAAACCGTTTTCGGGGTTGACCGCCCAGAGCCTGCCGTCCTCACCCACTCTTATCCAGGCGATGTCATCGCCAACGCACTCGATTTTATATCCTTTATCAAGGTAGTGCTTGGGAGGAATGAGCATTGCAAGGTTGGTCTTGCCGCAAGCCGAGGGGAACGCCGCCGCAACGTACTTCTTTTCGCCATCGGGATAGGTTACGCCGAGGATAAGCATATGCTCAGCCATCCAGCCCTCGTTTTTGCCGAGGTAAGAAGCAATTCTCAAAGCGAAGCACTTTTTACCCAAAAGCACGTTTCCGCCGTAAGCCGAGTTAACCGAAATAATGGTGTTGTCCTCGGGGAAGTGCATTATGTATCTCTTTTCCGCGTCCACATCGCACTTTGCGTGGAAGCCCTTTATAAAGTCGCCGTTTTTGCCGAGAGCGTCAAGGCAAATCTTGCCGACTCTGGTCATAATATTCATATTGAGAACAACGTAAATGCTGTCGGTAAGCTCGATACCGATTTTAGCAAACGGCGAGCCGACTACGCCCATCGAATAGGGAATAACGTACATTGTCCTGCCCTTCATAGAGCCGCGCGCGATTTCGGCGGTAAGCTCGTAAGCCTGTTTGGGGTCCATCCAGTAGTTGACGGGACCCGCGTCCTCTTTGTTTTTGGTGCAGATAAAAGTCCTGTCCTCTACGCGCGCAACGTCGTTTACCTTGGTGCGGTGCAGGTAGCAGTCGGGCAGTTTGTTTTCATTCAGTTTGATAAGTTCGCCGCTTTTGACAGCCTCTTCTTTGAGAGCTTTAATCTGGGTTGCACTGCCGTCAATCCAGACGATTTTATCGGGTTGCGCCAAAGCCGCATAACCTTCGACAAACTCAAGTACTTTTTTGTTTTTTGTTAAAGCCATTTTATAATAACTCCTTGAAAGTTTTTCTGCAAATCGGTTGCCGGTACTGTCCTGTTTCAAACAGTCCGCCTTATATATTATACAAAAATATAAGCCTAAAATCAATTAAATTTAAGTAAAAACAGCGTGAAAATATAATGCAAAAATATATTGCTTTTTACATAATTTGCGGTTTTTTTCGCGGGGTTACCGTAATATAATAAATACTATAAAAGGAAATCCACATTTAAGGACACAAATATGGCGGGATATACCAAAAACATAGCGGTAATACGCGAACTTAAAAACGGCTTTTCCGCGGACGGCGGAGCATTGACGGGATTAGTGAAAGCGGAAAGATACGGCGCGAAGCTTCGCGCGGAAGTATCGCTTATTAACTTCGCCCCTTTGACCGAGGGGCGGTACGTTTCCGCTATTTCGGACGGAACGCATACGCAGATTATCGAAAACGGCTTCTTTGAAGGGTTTTCCGATGTTGACACAAGCGCGGGTTTTGCCGCGCTCGTATGCTTCGTCAACGGCAACGTTTCGCCCATAGCTTCGGCTGTATGCGGAAATTACCAGTCCGCGGCACTGGGCATAAAAGAAGTTATAGAGCGGGGTGAAAAACCCGCCGAAATTTTAAAACCGGACGCAAGCGCATTCGACGATGAAGCAATCGCAGAGGAGAATTATTATGAATACGAACAAACTGTTGCGGACGGTGGGGCTGTACGCGAAGATAAAACGCAAGAAAAAAAACGGCGCGAACCTGACAAAAATGAGAAGGATTTTACTGACGTCGAAAGTTATCGGCGGGCAGACGGGCTCGCCCGCGGAGAGTGTTTCTATCAAAGAATGAAGGGCGAAATCGACAAGCTCCTTTCAACATATCCCGCGGAAGAGACGCTTGAAAACGTTGTGGAAAATTCGCGCTGGGTGAAAATAAACTACGGCGGCGAAAAGTTTTATGTATTCGGAATTATTTATCAGAAAAGCACGCCGCAGTATATCTGCTACGGCGTGCCCACCAAAACCAACCGCCGCCCTCCCGAAAGTCTGAAAGGTATGGCGTCGTTTATACCCTCGTCCGCAGACGGCGGAAACGAGGGATTTTGGGTAATGTATCAGGACGCGATGACGGGCGCAAGCGTCAAAATCGAGAGCGTGTAAACTCTACTTCAACCCCCTGAAAGGCTTGAACGCAAACAGCGCGTAAATGGTATATATCGCGGCGACGCTGCACACCGCAAGAAAACTGCGGTAGATATGCTCTGTTTTAAAGCACAAAAAAAACAGCAGGTTAAAACCGCTGAAAGCGTAAACACCGCCGCATATGCCGAGGGTAATTAACATAATAACGCATAAAAGCGAGGTCTGTCTCATAACCCTATTATGTTTATTTGATTGTTATATTATTCAGTACTAGCTTATCAAAGTCAACGCTCTCCGCAAAGTCGCGCGGAATAAAGCGCACCATAGAAAATTTTGCGTAGTTGAAAATATGGGTCTTTAAAAGCACGGGGGTTGCAATATCCAGTGCCTCGCATATATCCGCGAGGTAATTGAAAAATTCCCCGTAGGAAAACTTGTCGTCCCGCTCGTAAGTAATCTGTTTTATAATTTTTTCGCCCTTTAAGACCTTCGCCCAAATCCTGAACATACTACCAGTATACTTTAAAAAGCAAAAAAAGTAAACAGTTTTTATCAGCTTTCCCTGCCGAGTAAAAAGTCTATACTGCACTCAAAGTACGACGCCAGTTTTTCAAGACTTTCAACCGAGGGCAAGGATTTCCCGAACAGCCAGTTGTACACGATCGAACCCGACAGTTTCAAATCTTTTTCAATTCTGTACTGCGAGCTTCCGAAAAATTCTATGACCTCTCTCAACCTTTTGCCAAACGGCGGCATTTGTAAAAACTCAGTACGCGAGGGAACTTCGCTAAGTCCTAAAATATAGTCCGCCGAACAGTTGAAATAATCAAGCATCGCCAAAAAGTTTTGAGTCGACGGCAAATGTTCGCCGCGGATAAATTCCGCAACGCTTGTGCGGTTTGCGTTCACTTCCCTCGCGAGAGCCGCGCCGTTAAGCCCGCGCTCGTCCATATATTCTTTCAATCTTTCGGAAAATTTAGCCAAATCAATCATAGAATTGCTCCTATGAAAAGTATCATCGTTTTGCCTTACAAAAAGTTTATTATCAGGAAAAACGATGATATAATAGAATTAAGCCGCCATTAAAAACTTATCGGGCGGCAAAAAGTTCAAGGAGTGGATTTTATGAATAACAGAATTACGGCGGTGGATTTTACGGAAGAAATTTATACCTCGTTTAAGGACAGCTTCGTGGCAAAGATCGTTTGCAGGGTGGACGAAATATGCGTTGAGTTTTCAAACGGGCAGAAATTTATCATAGAAATAAAAGAAATCTGACCGCGTCCGAAGCGCACAAAAAAATTACGCGGATAAGAGAATAAGTTGACAAAGGTTTTATAAAAATATATAATATCAAAGTAGTAAAGAGGATATGCGTGGTTCCGTGAGAGGCGGAATCACGTTTGTTTATCCTTTTACGGCAGTTTAACGGAAACAATAAAAACAAACAATAAAGAGGTATCAAATGGCAGAACGTTTTGTAATGACGCAAAAGAATTACGAAGATTTAAAAAAGGAGCTGGACTATCTTGTCAAAGTCAAGCGTCCCGAAATTATCGAGCGCATTGCAGAAGCACGCTCCCACGGCGACCTTTCCGAGAATGCCGAGTATGACGCGGCGCGCGAGGAACAGCGTTCCAACGAGGGCAAAATTGCGGAAATAGAATTTCAGATTAAAAACGCAGACGTGCGCGAAGAGGAAACGGACAAAAGCTACGTCCACCTCAACAGCGTGGTTACGGTATACGATGAGGATATGGAAGAAGAAGCCGTATATACAATAAGCTCGGTAACGGACGTAGACGTTATGCACGGCAAAATTTCTATCGAGTCCCCCATGGGCGCGGCGCTTTTGAAAAAGCGCAAAGGCGACAAAGTAACAGTGTCCTGTCCGGACGGCACCTCGTACACTCTTAAAATTTTGAAAATCAACTAAGGAAAGGGATTATGGAAGAGATAATAACCGCGGCGCCCACCGAAGAAGAACTTGCCGAGCAGGCGAGAATCAGGCGCGAAAAACTGCAAAAACTGACCGAAGAGGGCAACGACCCCTTTGTAAAGGTAAGCTACGACGTTACCGCAAACTCAAAGTCGGTCAAGGACGAATTTGAAAAACTGGAAGGCAAGGAAGTATCGCTCGCCGGCAGGCTTATGTCCCGCCGAATTATGGGCAAGGCTTCCTTTTCGCATATTTCCGACCGGGACGGGCTTATACAGATATACGTCCGCCGCGACGACGTCGGCGAAGAGGATTACGCCTCTTTCAAAAAGGATTACGACTTAGGCGATATTATCGGCGTAAAGGGCTATGTTTTCAAGACCCAGACGGGCGAAATTTCTATCCACTGCAATCATATAGAAATGCTTACCAAGTGTTTAAGATCTCTGCCCGAAAAGCAGCACGGTCTCAAAGACGCGGACATAAGATACAGGCAAAGGGATTTGGATCTGATAGTAAATCCCGAGGTGAAAAACACCTTTATCACCCGTTCGAAAATTTTAAAGGAGCTTCGCGCATTTTTGGACGGTCGCGGCTTTTTGGAAGTAGATACCCCCGTTTTGACCACCCTTGAAATCGGCGCGGCGGCGCGCCCCTTTAAAACCAAACACAACGCTTTGGATATAGATATGTACCTCAGAATTGAAACCGAACTTTATCTGAAAAGACTGATAGTCGGCGGGCTTGAAAGAGTGTACGAAGTGGGCAGAATTTTCCGCAACGAGGGTATGGACGCATTCCACAACCCCGAGTTTACTTCAATCGAAGTATATCAGGCATACTGCGACTATCACGCAATGATGGAGCTTGTCGAAGAGATGTACAAAACGGTTGCCCTCAACGTCTGCGGGACGACCGATATAACCTATCAGGGCACCGAAATCCACCTCGGCGGCAAGTGGGAAAAGCTCACCATGAAAGAGGCGGTCAAAAAGTATTGCGGTGCTGATTACGATAGCTGGAAAACGGACGCGGACGCCCGCGCCTGTGCGAAGAAGCTGAACTGCGAAGTCAAGGAAGGCGAAAGCGCGACCAAAGGTCACGTTCTCATTGCGCTCTTTGATACGTTCTGCGAAGAGAAGCTTATACAGCCCACCTTTATTTACGATTATCCCGTGGAAAACTCACCCCTTGCAAAACGCAAGGCGGACGATCCCGCTTTTACGCAGAGGTTTGAGTACTTCATATGTGCGCACGAATTCGGAAACGCGTTCTCAGAGCTGAACGACCCCATCGACCAGAAGCAGAGATTTGTAAAGCAGGTTGAGGAAAAACGCGCGCAGGAAAAGGGTTGCAACGCGCAGGTCGACGAGGACTTTATCACCGCGCTCGAATACGGACTTCCCCCCACGGGCGGACTTGGTTTCGGCGTGGACAGGCTGGTTATGCTTCTCACCGACAGCGCGACTATCCGCGACGTACTTTTATTCCCGACAATGAAACCTAAAAAATAAAAAAGAGGTTTTTTATGTACGATTATTTGATTTACAGCCGTCTTAAAAAGGCGGGTGTTGCACAGAAAACTTTTCATATCCCCGGACATAAGGACAGGGGTGAATTCAAAAAACTTTTCCCAGTGTCCGCGCTGGACGTGACAGAACTTCCCTACTCGGACAATCTTCATAATCCCGATGAGGTAATAGCCGCGGCACAGCGGGATATAGCCGAAATACTAGGCGCGGGCGCGAGCTTTATCACCACGGACGGAAGTTCGAGCGGGGTATACGCTATGCTTTACGCCGCCGCGCAAAGGGGAAACAAAATTATTGTTTTGCGCAATTCCCACCAGAGCGTATGGACGGGTTGCAGACTTTTGGGACTCGAACCCCTGATAGTGCAGGGTGAAGAGGTTGAAGGTATACTCACCTTTCCCGACTTGGGCGTAATAGAAGGGCTTATCGCCGCCGATACCAAAATCGCCGGTGTTTTGGTTACTTCGCCCGATTACTACGGCAATATAGCCCCGCTTGAACAGCTTTCGGCAATTACTAAAAATTATAACCGCCTTTTGCTTGTGGACGAAGCGCACGGCGCACACCTTGCGTTCGGCGACAAAAAGGGATATGCCGGACTTTACGCGGACGCGTGGGTGGACGGCGCACATAAGACTCTCCCCACTCTTACGCAGGGCGCAATTTTAAACGTGAACAACTCTGAAATTTATTCCTTTATAGAAGAGGGAATAAATATGTTCCGCACTACCTCGCCCAGCTATCCTATTATGGCTTCGGTTGAGTACGGAGTCAAGTATCTTGCAAACAATCCCGCAAAAGTGCAGACCGCGCGGCTTGCGGTTGAAACCTTTGTAAAGGAGTGCGAGGGCAACCTGCCCGTAGTCGTAAAAGACGACTGGACAAAGCTTTTGATAGACTTTAAGCCCCTCGGTATATCCGCGGAAACCGCGCTCAATTTACTTGAAAAGAAGGGCACATATGCCGAGCTTTGCGACGGCAGGTATATTCTTTTCTACCTCTCGCCTATGGTCGATTTAAACGAACTGCGCGACCTGAAGAAAAAGCTTATCCCCATAACCGAAAACAAAAAACTTGCGGGAACCTTTAAAGATAAGCCCGCCATCCCCTCGGCGGACCGCTCTTACAGCTTTCTGTATGCGCTGAAAAAGCCTTGCGAGCTTGTTGACCTTGAGGACGCAGTAGGCAGAATGTGCGCCAAAAACGCGGGCGTTAATCCCCCCTGTATTCCCGTGATAGTTGCGGGCGAAATGATTTCGGTTGCGGCGGTAAAAACGCTTATGGCGGCAAAACACACCTTCGGTATGCACGAGGGCAAAGTGTTTGTGGTTAAAAAATGATGAAGGGTAAATTTATTACTTTCGAGGGGTGCGAAGGCTCGGGCAAAAGCACGCAAATCAAATTGCTTGCGGAATATCTTGACAAATTAAACGCACCATATATTGTGACGAGAGAGCCGGGCGGAAGTGAAATCGCGGAAAAAATCCGCAATCTTGTGCTTGACGGAAAAAACAAAAATATGTCCGATTCGTGCGAAGCATTGCTTTACGCCGCCGCGCGCGAACAGCATTTAAGCGATATAGTTATCCCTGCGTTAAACGCCGGCAAAATGGTTATCTGCGACAGATACGTCCACTCTTCCCTTGCCTATCAGGGCTATGCCCGCGGATTGGGCGAAGAATATATCAGGGCGATTAATTCCCGCGTAATAAGCGGATATATGCCCGACATAACCCTGTTTTTGGACATTGCGCCCGAGGACGCTTTCAGGCGCAAGCACGGCGCGGACAAAAACGACAGAATGGAGCAGCAGGGGCTGGAATTTCACCGCAGGGTTTACGAGGGGTATAAACACTGTTTAAAGAGCGATAAAAACTTTTACGCGGTGGACTGCCGCGGCAATAAAGAGCAAACCCACGCAAATATAATAAACATACTCAAAGATATCATAAAGTGAAAAAGTTAATTTCGGGAACAACGGCATACTCGGTTTTTTTAAACGACTTGAAAAGCGGCACGCTTTCGCACGCGTATATGCTGCACTTAAACGATATAAAAAACCTGCGCGCCGCGCTTAAAAGCTTTGCGCTTGCG
>JAIDFD010000142.1 GCA_029054485.1 Clostridia bacterium
ATACTAATTTTTATTTATCTGAATCTTCAGAGTTTTCGGAAACAACCGCGTCTCCGTGCTTTTTTGCGAACTTATTATTTATATGGTGAAGAGTTATTACTAAAACGGCGTTCACTATCAAAAACGCAAATATCACCGCACAAAGAATATACACTACGGTCAGCATAGATCCACTCCCCTTATTTTCCGAAAAACTCGGAATAAATCGCCTTGATACAGCGCTCGTAATCATCGTTGGCAACGCCAACCATAATGTTAAGCTCGCTCGAACCTTGGTCAATCATTTTTATATTAATTCCCGCGGAAGCGATTGCATTAAAAAGCCGTGCGGACGTTCCCACCGAGGACGACATACCGTGACCAACCGTTGAAATGAGCGCGATATTTTCAATTACTCTTACAGTATCGGGCTGAACAGCCTGTTTGATACCGTCTATAATTTTTTCGAGTTTGCCTTCCAACGCCTCGCTTGCAACAACGAGCGACATTGTGTCTATTCCCGAAGGGATATGCTCAACGGGTACTCTTTCCTGCTCCAAAACGGTCAGCACCTTTCGCATAAAACCGATTTCGGAGTTCATAAGCGATTTTTCAATAAAGATTACGGTGAAGTTCTTTTTGCCCGAAATTCCCGTAACCACACTGCCGACGGGGCGGTAAATACTGCTGGGAACAATTAACGTGCCCTCGTCCTGCGGACGGAAAGTGTTTTTTATCTGAATGGGGATATTTGCCTTTCTTACGGGAAAAATCGAATCCGCGTGCAATACGTTTGCGCCCATATAGCTTAACTCGCGCAGTTCTTTATAGGAAAGGGATTTTATGCGCTTGGGGCTGTCGATAAGCGCGGGGTCGCAGGCAAGAAAGCCAGAAACGTCGGTCCAGTTTTCGTAAAGGGTTGCACTGACCGCGCGGGCGACGACCGCGCCCGTAATATCCGAGCCGCCGCGCGAAAAGGTTTTTACCTTGCCGTTCGCTCCCCTACCGTAAAAACCGGGGAACACCGCAAGTTTTTCACCCGAAGCCGCGGCAGAAATTGCCTTGTAAGTTTTTTCGCCGTCCAAAAAACCGTTTTTATCAAAGAAAATCACGTCTTCCGCATCGATAAACTTTGCACCTAAAACTTCCGCCGTTATGCGCGCTGAAAGATACTCGCCGCGCGAAGCGGTGAAATCTTCGCTATGCTCTTTTTCTATGCGCCTGCGCGTAAGTTCCAAAATCTGGTCTATATTTATATCTAGTTCAAGCTCTTTGACTATTCCGCGGAAACGGGTGCAGACGGCCGCAAAAGCCATTTCGCACGAACCGGTGGCTTTGAGTTCGTCATAGCACGAATACAAAAGGTCGGTAACTTTTATATCGCCCGAAAATCTTTTACCGGGCGCGGAAACGACTATGTAGCGGCGTTCGGCGTCGCTTTCGATTATTTTTTTTACGCCTTTGATTACGTTGCCGTCAGCCATTGACGTTCCGCCGAATTTGCAAACCTTAACTGCCATATTTTCTTACCGTATTAATTTATTATTTTCCTCTTTTACAATATATGCCGCGTAAACGCGGCAAAGTTTAAGCGGGATTACAAATCTTTTATATTAGACAGAAATACCGTAACTACAGCAAGCCCGAGCGCAAGCAACTTTAAGCCCACATTGGTAGTGAAAAACTCTTTTAAAAACTGTTTAAACCTTTTCATGATGCTTGCCCTCCGCCGAAATTTCGGTCCAGTAGTATTCTTTTAACGCCGTCTTTAAATCGGTTGCATCAGCGTATTTTTTGATACTGCCGTTTTTAACGATTGAAATTATGCCCGTTTCTTCCGAAACGACTATCGCCGTAACGCTTGCGACCGTGGTTACTCCCAGTGCGGCGCGGTGGCGGCTGCCCATTTCCTTGGGCAGGTTTTCGTTTTCGAGAATGGGTAAAAAACAGCCTGCGGCGTAAAGTTTTACGCCCTCGATTACAAGCGCGCCGTCGTGCAGGGGCGCTTTGGGATAGAACACCGCCTCTATCATTTGCGCGGTTATGTCGGCGTTTATAACCGTACCGCTCTCTATAATTCCTTCGGGCAGATTATCGTCAGAAAGAACGATGAGCGCGCCGACATCGTTTTTAGACATATTTTGCACGGCGCGGATAATTTCGTCGATAACGCCGTCGATTCCGCTTAACGAAATATTTGTAACTTTACTCTTCTTAGCACCCGAATTGAGAAGCGAACGCTTTATTTCGGTATGGTACATAGTGAATACAATGAGTGCAATCATTGCAACGACTATGACAAGGAATGCGGAGTCGATGTTATACGAGAATGCAAACGCAATGCCTGTCAACAAAACGAAGAAAACGATTACGGGAATAAATTTAGTACCCTTGTTGTTTTTCAGTACCTTGAACAAGATGTAGTACAAAACAGTGTATAATATCAGCTGTAAAATATAAGTAAATACCCTGTCCCCGAATTCAGTTCCAAAGTTGCGAGCAATAATGTCCTTAATTGTTTCCCAGTGCTTCATGGCGTGGCAACTCCCGTAAATAGTTTACTCCAACTGATATTATATATTTAAAAATAAAAAAAATAAAGCGTTTGAAACGCTTTATTTCGGCTTAATCGAAAAATAATTTATTATTTACAGTTTGCAGGGCGTTTTTCGGTAGGGTAAGCCCGCTCTTCAACCGCGAAATCGCATCGTAGACCGCGGTGACGTAACCTTTCAATTTCTCCACGCCGATTGCCTGCGCCTGTTCGCGGCTCTTTTTTACGCCGTACTCTTTCATCTTCAAAAGTTTGGCAAGCTCCGCGTCCGACTGCCTTGACGAACAAATAGTAAGCAGATTTTTGAAGTACGAAAACAGTCCCGACAAAAGAGGCGCTTCATCTCCGTCCTTTCGGCAAAGCTCACTTTCGATAGCTATGAATTTATTGAAGTCGCGGCGCGCTACGGCGTTAGTCATTTCGTAAATGCGGTAGTCCGCATCCTTGAACACGAGCGCGTCCACCTCTTCGCGGGTCAACGTTCCCTCTCTCTTATAGTCGATAAGCTTTTCGACTTCGAGTGCCACGCGCGACATATTGCAAAGGCAGTATGAAGCAATGGTATTGCACACGTCTACCGAGGCGGAAATCCCCGCACGTTTAAACGTAAGGTACGCCCACTTTGCAACCGACTCTTCATCGGCGCGCCCGCAGTCAACGTAAGTTATACAGCCCTTGCGCTTTAAGTCCACCCCTTTTTTACTTTCCGTGTTTACGATAATCAAAATCGAGTCGGGCGGGAACTTTTCAAAAGTCTTTTTAAGATAAGTGTCGTATTCGCTTTCCGTAGGATAAAGCGAGGTGACTTTGACTATGCGCTTTTCGGACATAAAGGGTACAGCCTGTACCGCGGAAGTCAAATCGGTGAGGCGCGCGCCCTTTAAATTCTCGCCATCGAGGGTGGAAAAGTTGAGTTCAGGCATCTGCAAAAAAGCCGACTTTATCAGCTCTTCCCCTTTCATGCGGAAGTATGCGTCATCGCCCTCTAAAAGGTAAATGCCCTTCGCGCCCGCGGCTATGTCGTTTTTAAGTTCGGTAAATTTCATATTGTCCCCCGCGCGATTATTTGCCCACGCAGAATTTTTCGAATACGGTGTTTATAATCTGTTCGTTTGCGGTTTCGCCCGTAATTTCGCCGAGGGCGTCCCACGCGTCCTTTAAATCTATTGCAAGCACGTCCACGGTGAAGTTGCCGCAGTTTTCAATCGCGCTTTTAAGACTTTCGTTTGCACGGATAAGCGCGGAGTAATGCCTCTGCTCGATTATATACGCTTTATCAAGCGACAGCTCGCCCACAGAATTTTCGGACAGAAGTTTTTTGAGCTTTTCAAGCCCCTCACCCGTCTTTGCCGAAACAGCCAAATCGAACTTTCCGTTCGGCTTTTTCAAGTCGCACTTGTTGAATATTTTTATTACCTTTCCGCTTGCGCCGTCAAGGTCGGCTTCGCCGTTGCCGTCTGTTACAGAAAGAATTATATCGGCGGTGCGGAAAATCTTTTTTGCGCGCTCTATTCCTATATTTTCAACGTTGCCCGCGCTATCGCGAATTCCTGCGGTGTCAACCAAATTATACTTCACGCCGTCTATTTTCAGCTCGCCCTCAACCGCATCGCGGGTTGTTCCCGCCTCGTCCGAAACGATTGCTTTATCGTAACCCAAGAGCGCGTTCAAAAGCGAGCTTTTGCCAGTGTTGGGTTTTCCGCAGATTGCAACGGTTACGCCGTCCTTGATTTTTTTGCCGCACGAGTAAGACGCGGCAAGTCTTTCGAGTTTTTGCGAGACGGCTTTTATTTTGCTTTTAATCGCGCCCTCGTTCAGCCCGTCCAGATCCTCTTCGGGGTAATCTATGTCGGCGGCGATTTCCGCCAATGCGTCCTGCAATTCGCTTTGAAGTTCCTTTATTTCGCCTGTAAGCTTTTCACCGTAAAGCATACTGCCCGCACGGAGCGCGGCCAAACTTTCGGCGTTAATCATATCTATCATACCCTCGGCGGACGACAGAGAGAGTTTGCCGTTTAAAAAAGCGCGTTTTGTGAACTCGCCCTTCTCCGCCGCGCGTGCGCCGAGCGAGAGAGTTTTTGCAAGTATTCCGCGCGCAATCTGCACGCCGCCGTGACAGTGAAACTCAATTACGTCCTCGCCCGTGAAAGACTTGGGGGCTTTGAAGTATACGCACATTCCGAAGTCGGAAAATCCGTCGCCCTGCGTTACGCCCGTGTACATTGTGTTGGGCGTAAAATCTTCCGCCTTGATTTTAGCTGACGGCGCAAACATTTTCGCCGCTATTTCAAGCGAGCCTTCGCCGCTTAACCTTATCACCGCTACGCCGCCTGTTCCGTGCGGGGTTGAAATCGCGGAAATTACGTCTGTCATAAATCACCTTAAAATAAACTTCCTTTTAAGTATAACATTTATTAAACGGTTATGCAAACGAAAAAGCGCGGAAGCTTCCGCGCTTTGAGTCAGTTGTTAAAATCATCGAACGGCGAAGAATTATTGCCGTTGTCCGAGCCGTTTGCACCCAGTCCGCCGAAGGGGTCTTCCGGCGGGGTCTGCCTCACCTGCTGGTTTCCTTCGGGTGCGTTTTCGTAAGGATTTCTGTCATAGGGGCTTCTGTCGTAGTTCGGTTGCTGTTTGTTGTAGTACTGCTGGTACTGCTGATACATCTGATACTGCCTTGCCTGTTCGCCGCGGATATAGTCGCGGTAGTTTACCCCCTTGTTGTTGCGGACAATAAAGAACAGTATTCCGCTCACGGGGAAGATTACGCTTGTGATAGCAAACAGAATGTATCTGCGGCTTGCGTAGGTCTGGAAGAAACAAATCAACAAGCTGATGTTTGCAAGCAGATACACAAGGTCAACGTAGCTCAAAATGGTATCGAGGTAGTTATAGCACCAAGCCGCCCAATTAAGATTTGCGGGAACTTCGCCAAGGTGGTAAAGTCTGCCCACGCCGAACATCGTGGTAACTTCTTCGTAATAAAGATACTGCTCCACCTGCGAGTACGCAACATAATAAACTATCCAAGCCACAACGAGAATAAACTCAAAAAGCGCGGTGACTAAGCCGATAGTCTTTGCGTTGATTGCGTTGAAGCACTTGTTTTTCTGCGCGCACACGCCTATATAATAGGTGTTGAAAAAGGGAATAAACGCCATCCACTTGTTTTTGTAACCCGCTCTTTTTGCGATAGTGAAAAGCGCTACCGCCTGAAAAGTGAATACGGTTAAAAAGCACAGACCGCCCACGAGAAAAATTATCCAGCGGTTGGTTGTGTTTACAAAATATTCGGCAATAGACGCGTATTCAAAAAAGTCCATAATTTTACCTATACTCTTAAATACCTATACTCTATAAAATATATTATAGCTAAATGATAAAAATAAAACCGATATGTGAAAAAACTGTAAAATAGTTAAAACAGTTTAATACCGTAGTCAACGCTTTCAAGCGTCAGTCCCTGCGGCGGCATAGTTTTTCCGACCGAGTTTCTGTCGCACTTTTCAAGCGAGTTATATAAGTCCGTTTCTGTCAGTCTGCCCGCCGCAAAGTCGAGCATTGTACCCGCGAGCGTGCGCACCATATTGTACAGAAATCCGTTGCCCGTAACGTAAATTTCCACGTCGCCGCTTCCGCGGAAGTCCGCCGTTTTTACCTCTACAGAGTAGATTGTTCTGACAGTGGTTTTTACCTGCGAGCCGGACGCGCAGTAGGCTTTGAAGTCGTGCTCGCCCTCGAAGATTTTCGCCGCTTTATACAGCTTTTCGAAATCGATATCGAATTTGATATTTACCGCGTATCTGTCCTTTAAAGGGTTTGTACGCTTTGAAAGATAGACGCGGTAGCAGTAAGTTTTTTTCTTCGCGCTCTTTACCGCGTCGAAGTTTTCGGGCGCGCCCGCCGACTGCAAAACGCGGATATCATCAGGAAGATACACGTTCACCGCGTCCGCCATTCTCTCGGGCGGAATTGTACAGTCCGCCTCAAAATGGCAAACCTGCGCCGCCGCGTGGACTCCGCTGTCAGTCCTGCCGCTCGCCGTTACGTTCACCGTAAAACCCAACACTCGTTCAAGTGCGCAAGTGAGCTTTTCCTGAACGGTGACCGCGTTCTGCTGAATTTGCCAGCCGCCGTAATTAGTGCCGTCGTAGGCAATAAGCAAAGCGTACTTCATCAGCTTACCCTTATAAAATCGTAGATTTGCGGGAACATATCCGCGGCGTAAATATTGAAAAGCACCACGCCCGTAATCATCGCCGCATACAGGAAAAATATAATAACGTCACGCCAGCCGAATTTCAGTTTTTTGTACTTCGTTCTGTTTTTAGAGCCGGAGTAACAGCGGGCGTCCATAGCGTCTCCCAGCTCTTCCGCGCGTCTGAACGCGCTTATTAAAAGAGGTATCAGTATGGGGATTATTGCCTTTATGCGTTTGAAAATATTTCCGCTTTCAAAGTCCGCGCCCCTCGCCTTCTGCGCCGAGATAATGCGGTTGGTTTCGTCTATGAGCGTCGGGATAAACCTCAGCGCTATTGACATAATCAGCGCGAGTTCGTGTACGGGGAAACGTATCCACTTCAACGGCGTCAGCAAACTTTCAATACCGTCCGTAAGCTCTACGGGGGTAGTCGTGAGAGTTAAAAGCGCCGAACCCATAACAAGGAAAAACAGCCTTAATACGAGGAATACGGTAAAAATTATTCCCTCGCGGTAAATCTTTATAAACTGCCAGTGGACGAGCAAATGCTCGCCGCCGTGGAAAAACAGGTTTAAAATTGCGGTGAACGCAAGAAGTATCAGTATACCTTTAACCGAGCGCAGAACCCTGAACAAAGGCACGCGCGAGGCGGCTATACTGATTACAAGAACGAGAAAACAAGCCGCCATTCCGTAAAAGTTTTTTGCAAGGAACAGAGCAACTATATAAG
>JAIDFD010000143.1 GCA_029054485.1 Clostridia bacterium
CCTCCGCTCCGACAACTCGCGGACCTAAAATATTGAACAAACTTTCCTTCACCCTGTCGGCAGTGGGGCGGATTTCCGCGCCTTTGAATTCCGCAAGGTTTAATCCTCTGTATTTACCCGCAATAATTCTCATTTATTCCTCTTGCCTTTAAGTTCCTGAGCTTTTGCCACAAGGAGCTGTTTCTTTTTTTCTTTTCCCGCGCCCAAAAAATACGCTACGGCGTGAACCGCAACGGGCACGACTATCCACACAAAATTCAGCCACTCGCTGATATTTGCGCCGCTTAAATTTATAAGCTCGAACGGGAACCACGCCCAGCCGAACGCGTACATAAGCACAAATTCGCAGGGCTTATTGGGTGCCGCAGCGTTTATTATCTGAAAGATTATAAAGGGCACACAGCTTATCAAAGCGATAACAAAACCCTTGTAAACCGCGTACTCGCCAACGTGTAAAACCGCGCGCACGTCATCGGAGCCCGCCTCGCGCTTTTTGTTGTTCTGGACGGTGCGCCTGTAAGCCACGACTCCGTTCTGCCTGCCGAAAATTATATATGCAACGATAAGCAGTACTTCGCCGAATACCAGCGCGGCAATGCTTATGCCCATCTCGTCCGAGTAGGACGCAAAAAGAATTACCGATGCGCTGAAAATGAGTTGCAGCATAAACGGGAACGCCGCGCCTACAAGCAAATCTTTAAGCTCTAAAAGAAGCTTTTTCCACTTTTGTTCACTGTTGAGATTCATAATAATATATACCCTTTTCGCACAAAAATAAATCCAGCGGTATATCCCACTTATCCTCTTCAAAGCTTTCAATCTGGAAGCTGTATCCGAGTCCGACTTTCTTCGTGCGCTTGTCCTTTAAATACCTATCGTAAAAACCTTTGCCGTAACCTATGCGGTATCCCCTTCCGTTCACCGCCAAAAGGGGAATTACCGTCACGTCTATTTTTCCATTATAGGGCTTACCCCTGGGCTCGTCTATGCCGAACGCGCCCTTGACCGTTTCGCCGTAGGGCACGGCAACCATTTTTTCGCCGTCCACGCGGGGAAGATAAACCTTTTTCCCCGCCGCAACGAGTTCCGCGATTAAGGCTTTTGTATCCGCTTCGGTTGAAAATGAATTATAGATAAAAAAGCTTTCGTATTGACTGAACGCGTTTAAAAAATTATCCAGTATCGCGCCGTCCGCAAACTCGCGCCGAACGCCTCCGAAATATTTTCGCTTGATTTTAAGTTTGTATCTTAATTCTTCTTTATCGTTCATACACCCTTTCCGAACGCTGGGTTACGCGCGTTAAAACCTCGTATGAAATAGTACCGCACCTTTTAGCGTAAACGTCGGCGTTGCCCATAATAAGGGGCATTTCGCCGTTATCCTCCGAGATATAGCAGTCCATACACAGCGTTTTTTCGCCGAGTGGCACCGTCCTCCAAAACCCGTCCGCATAGCCTGCGCGGTAGACGGAAAGCCTTTTGTAATTTTTATCCGCAAAGTTATAGCCTACCCCGCCTCCGATAAAATCGGTCTGCTGGGTGCGCCGCGCGTAAACTTTGAGCGCGGGCTCAAAACCGTCCGCCTTGAATCCCGCGGGCGCGTAGCCGTATAAAAGTATGCCCGCGCGCACACCGTCGAATAAAAACTTCCCGCCCAGCAAAAGTCCGCCGCTTGCCGATAAATGCGCGCAAGCCCACGGATTTACTTTTTTTACTTCTTTCACCGCCGACAAAAAGAGTTCTCTCTGCTTGTTTGCGGCAGAAAGGTTTTCGGGCGCGAACAGGTGGGAATAAACTCCCTTTATACTCTCTGGCGGAAGGCTATCCAAAACCTCTGCAAGTCTGTCCGCGTTACAGCCGTTGCGGTTCATTCCGGTGTTCACTTTTATATGGCAATCCAGCCCAAAAATCAATTCGGCTGTTTCAACCGAGTTCACGGTTGCGGTGAGGTTATACGCTTTTATACGCTCCGCGTCGCATCTGTCCAACGGCGGTGTTAAAACCAGAATTTCCTTTGAAATACCCGCAGTTCTTAGCGCCGCGCCCTCTTCCGCGATTGCAACGCAGAAGCCGTCGCAAATATCTTCTATCGCGCGCGAAACTTCTTCCGCGCCGTGTCCGTAGCCGTCGGCTTTGACCACGGCGTAAAATTTTGAGTGCTTTGCAAGTTTTTTGATTTTTAAAGCATTGCGCCGTAAAGCGGGCAAGCTTATTTTAGACAGCGTTTTTTGCATACTGTCATTTTATGCTTAAAACCGCTTAATTGTTTGTAACTTTTATTTTAACACAATAACCCGCGCTTTGCAATTATTTTAAATATTTTTAAGTTTAAACAATTTGACTTTTAGATGAAAAAGCGATAAAATATTGAGGTAAAATTTAATAAAAAGCACGATGACACAAGTAGCGGGCAAACCCCGCGTAAACCTGATTACGGAACGTATTTTAGAATTCGCTCTTTATCGGTTGCTTGTGTTTTTTTGTGCGCTTAAAACAATTAAGGAGTGTATATGGAACAGACCCAAACTCAGGTTGCGGGAAGCAACCAATACTTAGGAAAAGAGAAAATTTTTAAGCTTATGCTTAAATTTTCAATCCCCTGCGTACTGTCCCTTTTGGTGAGCGCGCTGTACAATATCGTTGACCAGATATTTATCGGCAACAGCGAGCTGGGCGCACTTGGCAACGCGGCAACTGGCGTAGTGTTTCCTATCTTTATAATTGCGCAGGCGTTCGCGTGGTGCTTCGGAGACGGTTGCGCGGCTTTTCTGAACATCTGTCAGGGAAAAGGCGAAGGACAGAACGCGCATAAGGCTATCGGCACGGGTATAGTGCTGACGGTAATTGCAAGCCTTGTGTTAATGGCAATTTTCTATCCCCTGCAAAGACAGCTTCTTCTCACCTTCGGCGCGTCAGTCGACGGTACCAACGCCTATACGGGCGAATTCGAGCCGGGCAGTATAGACTACGCAATTCAGTACTTTGTAATCGTACTCGGCTTTTTCCCCGTGTTTATGGCAATGAATATGATGAACGCGGTAATCCGTGCGGACGGAAGCCCCGGCTGGTCTATGGCTTCGATGCTGTCCGGCGCAATCACGAATATCGTTCTGGACGCCGCTTTCATTATCGGACTTAAATGGGGTATGGCGGGCGCCGCGTGGGCAACCGTAATAGGTCAGTGCGTGTCCTTCGTGATAAGCGTAGTTTACTTCATATTCAAGACCAAGACATTTAAGATGCACTTAAAGTCCTTTATCCCCAACTTAAAGCTTTTTGTAAGCTCGTTGAAGTTAGGCGCGTCGTCGTTTATAACCCAGATGACGATAGTCATAATTTCGCTCGTGTGCAACATTATGCTTGCAAAATTCGGAGCAATGTCCGACTACGGCGTAAATATCCCTATCGCGATAATCGCTATCGAGAGCAAGGTTTTCACCGTCGTCGTAAATATAGTTGTGGGAATTGTTCTGGGCTGTCAGCCGATAATCGGCTATAACATCGGCGCGAAAAAATACGACCGTGTGAAAAAGACTTACTTTGCGATACTTCTATGTACGGCGATAATAGGCATTCTGTTTACACTGCTGTTTGAAATCGCACCCGATGCGGTTGTGGGAATTTTCGGCAAGCCCGACCCCGAACAGGTCAACCCCGAGCTGTACTGGCAGTTCGGAAGAAAGACATTCCGTATATTCCTGTCGCTTGTCACATTTACCTGTGCGATAAAGATGACCTCTATCTTCTTTCAGGCGGTGGGCAAGCCCATTCAGGCGGTTGTATCCTCCCTTCTTCGCGACATAATTCTCTTTGTGCCGCTAGTATGTATTCTTCCGCTGTGCTTCACCCCCGGTGTTGAAGCTATCCTCTACGCCGCACCCATTGCAGACGTTGTTGCGATGGCGGTTGCCGCCGTTCTTACGGTAATATATTTAGTAAAGCTTAAAACCAAGCCCGAGGAAGTACCCGCAGAAAACGCCGAACAGGAACCCGTATTAAAGCCCTCGAAAAAAGGCGTTATTATCACTATCAGCCGCGAACACGGCTCGGGCGGAAAGCAGATAGGAAAAATTGTTGCCGAACGACTTGGTATCCCCTTCTACTACAAGGAAATGACAGCGCTCGCCGCAAAAGAGAGCGGACTTGATAAGGAATTTGTTGCCGACATCAACGCGGACTCGCCCGATATTATGTACGACTTGTATCTTTCGAGCAATGCGGTACAGCAAGCAGTTATAGCGCAAGACAAAATAATCAAGAAGATTGCCGAAAACGGAAGCTGCGTAATCGTGGGCAGAGCCGCCGACTGGGTTCTGCGAGACAATGAGGACGTTGTAAAAGTGTTTATACACGCGCCTGAAGAATACCGCGTAAAACGCATATGCGAAATTTACGGCGATACCGAGGCGCAGGCGAAAAAGAACGCAAAGCGCTCCAACACAAAACGTGCCTCGTACTATAAAAACGTTTCGGGTCAGGACTGGGGCGAAAGTAAAAACTACCACCTCTGCGTGGATAGCTCGGTTGGACTTGAAGAGTCCGCGGACGTTATTCTCAAATATCTGCAAGAAAACAAGCAATAATTTTAAAAGCCTTCCGCTTAGCGGAAGGCTTTTTTTGTTGTATTAAATTCAGACTGCAACCATAGATACACTGACGTTTCCGCCGGTTGCGCTGGTGATAAATACCAACTTATCGCCTGCTTTAAGGTCAAGCGTTACGGTCCACGTTACGGCCTGCAGTGTAGCCGTGTAGGGCGCATCGTTCAGAACGGTTGCACTGGGGAACTGGAAACTTACTTCCGCAGGATTGCCCGATACGGGGTTGCCGTTTGACAAGAAGTAGTCATCGTAATTTTCAGAGACGTTTTTTCCGAAATAGACGAAGCTTCTCATCATACCGTTAGGCACAGATAAGGATATAGTATAAGTACCCTCTTCTATGTCGCCCACTTCCAATACGGAAACGCCGTGACCCTCAATGCTAAACGCCGAAAGAGGCTCATTGGGAGTAATCTTGGGCAAAGCAATCTCATCGCCGATAGTTACGGTAACCGCGCCCGATTGAATGTAGCCGAACGCAAACTCTATTTTTTCACCCGCAACGCCCTCGAAGTTAGCCCATGCGGTATCGCCGTCCAAAAGCTCACTTCCGTTCATAAACACCACCATTCCCGCGGGAACGGTCAGCGAATAGGTCTTTGTTTCGGCGGGAACGAAGTCGCACTTATCGTTGAACTCAACCGAATACGCCTCGCTTATATTGACGGTATTATCACCTTCCACGAGAATGGGCAGAGTTGATACGTTCACACTGAACTTTACTGTATCCACAACTACGATTACCCACTCGCCCGCCGCCATATTTACCGTTACGCTGTTACTCAAAGGCTGCGTTGTATCCGACATGGAAAATCTATCGAACACGGGAGATGCACTGTTCCATGCACCGGACGTATAAGCATTGGGAGTGGTTGGCGTTTTTCCACCGGTAATTATATGTTGCACAGTGTTTATTGTTACGCCGTCGTTAAAAGTAATCTGATAAACGCCGTTTGTTTCGGCGATAAAAGTCATAAAATATAAGTTTCCGTTTTTGGCTGCGGCTACGTCGGTGGCGTCGACAAGATTATCACCGTAACTTAACAGCATTCCGCAACGAGTCAACGCAAAAACCGAAGTAACTTCGTTTTCTCCGTTTTCATCTTTAAACAGTTTACCGCAGTCGCCGCACTCATAATGTACCATATTTCTAAACGTTGTTGCGGTGCCGTCGGGATAATTGACAGATTCCGAGTTTGCGTTTGCCGCAACCGCCGAAAGAGTATGTTCATAAGGTATCACGGTATCTGAAACGCTGTCAATCTCTTCCTGTCCCTCCGCATCGTGAAAAAGTTTTCCGCATTCGCAGGAGTAATACTCGATATTTCCGTCTTTGCCAGAGCCGCAATCAGCCTCTGACGCATTGTGTTTTGTAAGAGTATGCGCTTTGGGATTTATCGCGGACACGACCATAAATGTTACGTTTACTCCGTCTTTGTTAAATGTATATTCCGTCTCGCCCTGAGTTAAACAAGTTGCTGTGCTTTTAACGTTGACCGAATAGTCGGTATCGTTAAGCTCGGGCAATTCATAAACCAAATCATCTTCAGTCCAATCACAGAAATCGTCTGTTGCGGTGCAAACTCTCGTAGCAAGACCCTTACTGTCAGCAGTGGGTTGGTTTTCATCGGTTACAGTCCACACGGTGCCGCTGTGAACGTGCGGTTTTGCGGGAGTTGCGGCGATAAATTCTACCTTAACCCCGTTGTTATCATATGTATACTTTCCTGTTCCCGATACGCCTACTTGCGCGGTGTCGTTAGAAACGGTATAGTCGCTTCCATTCAGCGCAGGCAACGAGTATTCGGTGTCGGAAGTTTCCGCATCGCATTCCCCTTCGCCGTTGCAGTTTCTCGTGGCTTTGCCGCCCGACTCGGCTGAGGGTTTGTTTTCGTCTTCTACTACCCAGTTGCTCCAACTGTGCGAGTGAGCTGTCGGTTCGTTGTCAGAACCGCCGTTGTCGTTGCACGCCGCAAGCACTAATCCTCCACCTGCGATTGCAAATGTAAATGCAAGAGCCGCAAGCATTGCTTTTTTTGTCTTTTTCATATTCTACCTCCTGATTTCGCTACGCACATACATTCGAACAACATAACCGCCTGAGAAATTATGCAATATTTCTGCATATATTGTGAATAACTGTATAAAATATACAATATTAACAGCGGCTTGTCAAGTAATTTATGCGAAAAATTGCATAATTTGACGTATTTTATTAAAAAATAAATAATTTATGCAAATATTTGCATAAATTATGAAAAATTTGTATATAAATTTATTAATTATTAATTCAAACAAAAAAGTCCGCGCCGTAAGGCGCGGACCTATTCATTTGTGTTGCGTTGCTTTTTTCAGCGCGGCGCAAAGCGGCAGATACAAAGTAGATACGGTCACGATAGCACACACCGTCTGGGGCAACATTGCAGTAAAAGACGCGTAAAAGTAGGTCAGTGCTGTCAGCCTTGTACTCCCTAAAACGAGGGGCGTAATCACGTCGTCCAACAGCGTAAAACACACCGTACATACAGCAGCTACGCTTGCAAAGGTAAACAACTTTAAAAACGCGCCAACGTTCTTTTTAAAAATTTTGTTTGCAACAACAAGCGCGTTGAACGCAAGAAGAAGCAAACAGCTAAGCCCGAAGATTACCCATATGAGAATATCAGCCGTGGCTTTCCACAGCCTTGAAACCTTGATAACGTCAAAGCCGTACACAAGCGCGCACGCCGCCGCAAGCGAGCAAAGCAGTAAGTTTACCGCAATAACAAGCCCCGCGGGGCAACGCCCGAACGTGTTGTCTTTTATATGTCCCAGCCCGCCGAAAACCGCCGCAAGAGACGGGTAGTATACGAGATACAAAATTACCGCCGTGGGTGAAAAGCCGTAGATAAGACACCTTAAAAGCGAAAACGAGACGGCGCATATTACGCCGCTTCTCACGCCGAAAACGCTTGAAAAGCATATCATAAGCAGGGTGACGATTTCCACCCCCACCACGAACGAAAAAACGTACTGCCCCGCAATCAGCAGGGCGCACATAACCGCAACGTAAGCGATTTGCTTTGCGGGCGGTATTTTGATTCCCGTCTTTTCCATTGCGAAAAATTACCAGTTCGTTTCTGCGTACTTAAAAACGAACGCGTAGCTTTCGCCGTCCACGCAGGGCAAACCCGAAACGCCGTATGCGGCTTTGTAAAGGGTTAAACCGTTGAATACAAAGGTTTCGTCAGAGGAATAAATCACGCCGTCAAGGGTTGTAAGCGTGGTGTAAACGTACCAGTCGTAGCCCGCGTATGAATTATCCGTAGAGCTTACATATACACTGCCCACTCCTAAAATTTCGGTAACGTAAAAGCCGTAGTCGCTTTCCGAGCCGTTAAAATCCAATTTGCCGTCCTCTTTCAAAGCGTCCATATAGTCTTTGAGAGAAGTATTTTCGTCCATTTCAAGAACGTCGTTTGTTGCGGTAAATGCGTAGCAGATAGAGTACTCGTTTTCTATCTTGTCGGTCGTTTCACCTCTCGGGTCGTCCGCACAGCCTGTAAAGGCAAAAAGCACTACTGCGGACAGAGCCGCAACCAAAAGGGTTAAAAGTTTTTTCATTTGATTTAAATTTCTCCTTAATTTAAAAAATCAGACACGCAAATAACAAACGTGTCCGTGAGGCACGTCCGGTTTAACTCGAACCAAACGACTTTAATCTTCACAGGTCTGGCATTCGGACTTGTCCTTATTAAAAGGCTTACCGTTGCGGTACAGCTACGGAATTTCACCGTATTCCCCGTTTAATGCGCGCATAATGAAAACGCGCAACCTGCGGTTATTAAATTAAAGGTTTTCTTCTTTCCGCCGTGAGAAAAACGGAAAGATTACTTAAATTATAGGCTTAAAACGCGCCGTTGTCAAGCGCATTTTCGAGGGCAAAAAAATCAAAAATTTTATTTGACAGAATAAAATTTTTGTTTATAATTAGGGC